>NZ_VRVH01000240.1:0-7090 GCF_008040095.1 Methylobacterium sp. WL6
GGCTGGGGGCCGGCACGATGGTCGCCGGCCCCCAGCCCGCGAGGATGCGCAGGGTCTCGCCGATGTCGAGGAGGTCGACGGTGGCGTCGGCCCGCGCGCGCAAGGGGCGGTCGGTGAACCCGCGCAGCGCCAGCACCTTGAAGGCGCGGCCGGCACGGTCGAGGGAGTGGGCGACCTGCTCGGGCAGGCGCCCGGCGCCCGCGACCAGCACCAGCCTCGCGTCCGGCCGTGCGGGCCGAGGAGCCGACATCGGCGGCCTCAGGCGCCGCCGCCGGAAGCCGCCGTCTCGCGCGGCGTGCAGATCGAGCGCTTGCCGCCGGCGCGGATGAAATCGAGGATCTCGCGCACCGCCGGGTGGCTCTCGAATTCCGAGGCCACGTCCTCGACCCGCTCCATCAGCGTCCCCTCGGGGGCGAAGAGCAGGCGGTAGGCGCGGCGCAGCGCATGGATGTCCTCGCGCGCGAAGCCCCGGCGCTGCAGGCCGACGATGTTGAGGCCGGCGAGGTAGGCGCGGTTGCCGAGCACCATGCCGTAGGGGATGCAGTCGTTCTCCAGCCCCGACAGGCCGCCGACGAAGGCGTGCGCGCCGACGCGGGCGAACTGGATCACCGCCGCGCCGCCGCCGAGAATGGCGTAGTCGCCGACGCTGCAATGGCCGGCCAGCATGACGTTGTTGGAGAAGACCACCCCGCTGCCGACGTGGCAATCATGCCCGACATGGGCGTTGGCGAGGAAGGCGCACTTGTCGCCGACCACCGTCTCCAGGCCGCCGCCCGCGGTGCCGGGGTTCATGGTGACGCCCTCGCGGATCAGGCAGTCGGCGCCGATCCGCAGCGTCGAGGGCTCGCCCTTGTATTTCAGGTCCTGCGGCGGGTGGCCGATCGAGGCGAAGGGATAGATCCGGGTGCGGGCACCGATGCGGGTGTCGCCCGCGACGACCGCGTGGCTGACAAGCTCGCAATCGACGCCGAGCACCACCTGCGGGCCGACATGGCAGAACGGGCCGATGCGGCAGCCGTCGCCGATCTCGGCGCCGTCCTCGACGATCGCGCTCGGATGGATCGCGGGCGCGCTCACGCCGTCACCAGCATGGCCCCGATCTCGGCCTCCGCCACGAGGGCGCCGTCGACGCGCGCCTCTCCGCGGAACCACCACATCGTCTTGCGGTGGTTGGTCTTCGTCATGTGGAAGCGGACCTGGTCGCCCGGCACCACCGGCTTGCGGAACTTGCACTTGTCGATCGTCATGAAGAACACCTGCTTGGTCTGCACGTTGCTCTGCATGATGTGCCGGCAGCAGATCGCGCCCGCCGTCTGGGCCATGCCCTCGATCAGCAGCACGCCGGGAAACACCGGCATGTTCGGGAAATGCCCGGTGAATTGCGGCTCGTTGACGGTGACGTTCTTGATCCCGATGCAGCTCTCGTCGCCGTCGATCTCGATGATCCGGTCGATCATCAGGAACGGGTAGCGGTGCGGCAGCAGCTCCAGCACCTTCTGGATGTCGGCCGAGCCGAGTTCACGCGCCGTCTCACTCATCGATCTCTTCGATCCTCGCCTCGACGCCGCGCATCCGCGCACGCCCGTCGTCACCGATCCCCGTCCTTTCGACCCAAACGGCGCCCCGACGCAAGCGCGGCGGGCGCACGGGCCGGATCGATCGGCCCTTTCGATCAGCCTTTGTCCGCCGGCTCGTCCCGGCCCGAGCGCTCGGCCAGGCGGGCGAGCGTCGTCAGCTCGCGGAACCAGGCGCGGACCGGCTTGGCCGGCGTGCCGCCCCAGCGGCTGCCGGGCGGCACGTCCCGGTTGACGTTGGAGGAGCCGGCGATCTGCGAGCCGCGGCCGATGCGCAGATGGCCGACGACGCCGACCTGCCCGCCGAGCACGACGTAGTCCTCGAGCGTCGTCGAGCCGGAGATGCCGACGCCCGAGACGATCACGCAGTGGCGGCCGATCACCACGTTGTGGGCGATCTGCACGAGGTTGTCGATCTTGGTGCCCTCGCCGATCACCGTGTCGCGCGAGGCGCCGCGGTCCACCGTGGTGTTGGCGCCGATCTCGACGTCGTCCTGCACGATGACGCGGCCGACCTGCGGCACCTTGAGGTGGGTCGCCCCCATGTGGAAGCCGAACCCGTCCTGGCCGATCCGGGCGCCGGGATGGACGATTACGCGGTTGCCGACGAGCGCATGGCTCAGGGTGGCGCCGGCGCCGATCGCGCAGTCCCGCCCGATCCGCACGTTGGGTCCGATGCCGGCGCCGGGGCCGATCACCGTGCCCGCGCCGATCTCGGCGCCGGGGCCGACGACGGCGCCGGGATCGACCGTGACGCCGTCCTCGAGGCGCGCATCGGGGTGGACGTGGGCGCCGGGCGCGATGCCGCGGGCGCCGAACTGCGAGCCCGGGCGAAGCGCATCCGGGTGCAGCCGGCCGAGCAGCACCGCGTAGACGCGGTAGGGATCGCGCAGGACGAGGCTCGCGGTGCCGGCGGGCACGCGCGCGGAAAAGCGCGGGGCGACGAGGCAGATGCCGGCCCGGGTCGCGGCGAGCGCGTCGCAGTAGCGGGCGTTGTCCATGTAGGCGAGGTCGCGCGGCCCCGCGGTCTCGAGCGGCGCGGCGCCGTCGATCCGGTGCGCCGGATCGAAGCCCTCGGGCACGGGCAGGCCAGCCGCCTCGGCGACGAGGCCGAGGGTGAGACCGGGCTGCGGGATGAAGAAGACGGGATCAGGCATGCACGACAACGCGCCGCCCCGGGAAACCCGAGGCGGCGCGCGACCTTTTTTCTCGGATCAGAACCGCGAGCCGCCGGAGAAGCGGAACGCCTGCGTCTGGTCCGCGCCGATGTGGCCGTACTTGCCGAGCGTCGGGACGAACACCTTCAGACCCTCGTCCTTGCTCAGGGCGTAGGCGTAGTCGAAGCGGATCGGGCCGAGCGGCGAGTTCCACAGGATCGAGGCGCCGACCGACGAGCGGATGACGGCCTTGTCGCGGACGTTCACGCATTCCGGCTCGACGCCGATGTTGAAGGCGTTGAAGTTGCACGCGCCGCCGGGCGCGGTGCCGTTGATGAAGTTGTCGCCGTTCACGTCGAACGTGGTGCGGCCGTGATAGCCGAACAGCGTGCCGGCGTCGGCGAAGACCGCGCCCTTCAGGCCGAGATCGCGCGGCACGTAGGGGAGCGGGAACTGGATCTCGAGGGTGCCGCCGACGTAGGTCGAGCCGCCGATGGCGTTGGAGCGGGCGTCGGTGGTGCCGACGTCGCGCGGGCCGATGCCGTTGGGGGCGAAGCCGCGGACCAGCGACGGCCCGAGGAAGAACTGGTCGGTGATGCGCAGCGGGTTGCTGTCCAGCGCCTCGATGTGACCGCCCTGGAGGCGGACGAAGCCGACGACGTCCTCGTAGAGTTCCTTGTAGTACCGGGCGTCGCCGGTGACGCGGAAGAACTTCGAGTCGCCGCCGAGGCCCGCGACGTCGGGCTTCAGCTCGGCGTAGAGGCCGTTGCGGGGCGCGCCGATGACGTCCAGCGTCGAGTAGGCGAGCGTCAGGCCGGCGAGCGAGGTGAGCGTGTTGCCCTGGGAGCCCTTGATCGCGATCGAGGCCTCGCCGTTGTAGGCACAGGCCGGGTACTGGGCCAGCCCGCTGACGTCGCGGCCGTTGAGCTGCGCGCCGTTCGGGTAGACGCTGGTGATGCCCGGGATCGGGTTCGAGCAGTCGTTGTAGGGCTGCTTGATCGAGTTCGGGACCTTCAGCTCGGTGTTGTAGAGCGAGTAGCGCAGGGTCACGCCGAAGGCTTCGGTCACCGGCAGGCCGATACGGAGCTGGCCGCCGTAGACGGTGGTCTCGTAGCGCGAGTACCGGGTCAGGTCGCTGTACTTGTAGAACGCGTCGAAGCCGGCCGCGAGGCGGTAGCCGAGGAAGTACGGCTCGGTGAACGAGAAGTCGACGCCGCGCGAGTACTGGCCGCCGGTCCCGGCGACGCGGACGTACTGGCCGCGACCGAGGAAGTTCGACTCGGAGACCGAGACCTCGCCGATGATGCCGTCCTGGGTGGAGTAGCCGCCCGCCACCGAGAACGAGCCCGTGGGCTGATCCTCGACGTCGATGTTGATCACGACGCGGTCGGGCGAGGAGCCGGGCTCGTTCGAGAAGCGGACCTTCTTGAAGAAGCCGAGGCCGTTCAGGCGGCGCTCGGCGCGGTCGGTCAGCACGCGGTTGTAGGCGTCGCCCTCGGCGATATCGAGCTCGCGGCGGATGACGTAGTCGCGGGTGCGGGTGTTGCCGCGGATGTTGATGCGCTCGACGTAGACGCGCGGGCCGTCCTCGACGACGAAGCCGAGGGAGACCTGGTGGGTCGCGCGGTCGCGCTGGCCGGTCGGGCGGACCTGGGCGAAGGGATAGCCGGCCCGGGCGACGTCGTTGGTCAGGCCCGACAGGGTCTTCTCGACGTCCTCGGCGTTGTAGACGTCGCCGACCGTGGTGCGGATCTCGCCGTCGAGGTTCTTCGTGTCGAGGCCCGGCAGGCGGGAATCCACCGCCACGGCGCCGACCGTGTACTGCTCGCCCTCCTCGACCGTGACCGTGATCACCCAGCCGTTGGCGTCCGGGCCCTCGACGTAGCGGGCGTCGGCGTTGACGATGCGGAAGTCGGCGTAGCCCTTGCGCAGGTAGTAGCGGCGGACGAGGTCGAGATCGTTGGCGATGCGATCGGGATCGTAGACGTCGGAGGTCTTGATAAACGACAGGAAGTTCATCTCGGACGAGGAGACCAGCCCCTTCAGCGTCCGCTCGCTCACGGCGTTGTTGCCGACGAAGGTGATCGACACAATGCCGGTCTTATCGCCCTCGTCGATCTGGTAGATCACGTCGATCGAACCGTTGGGCAGGTCGACGGTGCGGTAGGTGACCTTGGCGGTCCCGCGGCCGGCGCGGCGGTAGACTTCCTTGATCCGCGCCATGTCGGACTTGATCACGGCCTCGTTGAAGGCGCCGCGGGCCTTGGCCTCGACCTGCCCTTCGAGCGTGGCCTTCTCGATCTTCTTGTTGCCCTCGAACACGACCCGGTTGATCAGGTTGTTCTCGCGGACCGTCACGACGGTGCGGCCGCCGCTGGCGGCGACCTTCACGTCCGCGAACATGCCGCTGGCGAGCAGGTTGCGGCGTGCTTCCTCGGCAGAGCCCGATGCGGTGCCGGTGACGTAGGAACGGATGGTGTCGGCATCGACGCGGCGGTTGCCCTGAACGACGATCTGCTGGGCCTGCGCGACCCCGGTCAGCGCAATGCCCGCCGCGGCGGCTAGGACGATGGTCCGCTTCACCGACTTGCGCCGGTGCTTCCCCGTCATCGACATCATCTATTCGCCCGTCTGTCTTATCATCGGATCGGGTTCGCACCCGCCACGAGCGACCGTTGACCGGTCGTCCCGTAATACCTGGTCCAAGCGTAGCTCTTAGCGGGATTCCCCTGCCAAGCAAACGGCGCGGGGGGTCCTATGACCGGGATTTTGGGGGCCGTGGCCTTCAGGCCACTTAACGCTCCCGCAAAGTTCCTATCCATTTCGTCGCAGGGTAAACGAACGGTAAATCCCTGCCCCGACACGGAAATCCCGAGCCGTGCCGGATCCGGGAAACGTCTTCGTAACCCTTCCACGGCCTCCCGTCAGGGGACTCGCCGGGGGCCGGTCAGGCGCCGCCGGAGGCCGCCGCGCGCGCAATCGCGGCGGGATTGCGGCGACCGCCTCGTGGGCGGCGCGCGGGGACCGAGCGCGGTGCCGCGCTCAGGTCGCGCGCCAAGAGGCGCCGAGGTTCAGGATGTCGTTCCAGGCCGCGAAGATCATCAGCACCAGCACGAGGGCGAGCCCGACGCGGAAGCCGATCTCCTGGGCGCGCTCGCTCAAGGGGCGGCCGCGCACCACCTCGAAGGCGTAGAACAGCAGGTGGCCGCCATCGAGCAGCGGCACCGGGAACAGGTTGAGCAGACCGATCGAGACCGAGAGCAGCGCGATCAGCCCGATCAGCGCACCGATGCCGCCGACCTTGGCGACCTCGCCGGAGACGCGGGCGATGCCGATCGGCCCGGAGAGCTGGTCGGCGGATTCGCGGCCGGTCACCAGCTTGCCGAGGTAGGAGAAGGTGCGCTCGACCACGAACACCGTCTCGTGCACGCCGAGGCCGAGGGAGGCGACCGGGCCGTAGGTGACGAGCTTCGCCTCGGAGGCGGCCGGCGAGCGGATGCCGAGGCGCCCGATGCGGTGGCGGCCGAACTTGGTGCTCTCCTCGTAGACCGACGGCGTCGCGACGATCGGCACGTCGGCCCCGGCCCGCTCGACGACGAAGTTCAGCGGCGTTCCGGCGCTGCCGGTGACGATGCGGTACATCGTGTTGAAATCGGGGATCGGCTCGCCGTCGATGCTCTTCACGAGGTCGCCGGTCTGGAAGCCGGCCTGCGCCGCCGCGCTGCTGGGATCGATCGCCGAGACCCGGGCCGGCAGCTCGAGACGGCCGCCGAGCCAGATCGCGCCGGCGAACAGCAGGATCGCGAGGATGAAGTTCGCCACCGGGCCGGCGACGACGATCGCCGCGCGCTTGGCCACCGGCTGGGTCGGGAAGCTGATCGCCCGCTCCTGCGGCGTCATCCGCGCGATGGTGTCGGCATCCGGAATGCTGGCGCCGTTGGCGTCGCCGTGGAACTTGACGTACCCGCCGAGCGGGATCGCGCAGAGCTTCCAGCGGGTGCCGTGGCGGTCGTTGAAGCCGACGAGCTCCGGCCCGAAGCCGATCGAGAACGCGTGGACGCCGACGCCGCACCAGCGTCCGACGAGGAAGTGCCCCATCTCGTGGACGAAGACCACGACGGTCAGCACGAACAGGAACGGGATCACCGCACCGAAGAAGCCGGTGGCCGTGCCGCCCATCGCGGTCAGGAAATCCATGCGTCGATCCTCGGGCCGCGATCGGGCCTTGCACTCCGCTCTAGCAGATCGGGGCGGTGGTGATCCAACGCAAACCTGCGCCGACGAAACGCCAGCGTGGCACGAGCGCGCGGCGGCGGCGATGCGGGCGCGGCGCGAACCCGCCTTTTCCCCGCTATCCCC
>NZ_VRVH01000241.1:0-7065 GCF_008040095.1 Methylobacterium sp. WL6
GCCGGGCCGCGCCGGCCGCTGGATCGCCCGGCATCCGATCGCCTTCGCGGGCCTCTGCGGCCTCGGCGTCGCGCTCGCCGGGCTCGCCTCGGGCGGGTCGATCTACGGAACCGGCTACGAGGAGGCGAAGGCGCTGCTGCACGGCGATTCCGCGGCGCGGCTCGACTTCGCGCCGTTGAAGTTCTGCGCCACCGCCCTGTCGGCGATCAGCGGGATCCCCGGCGGCCTGTTCGCGCCCTCGCTCGCGGTCGGGGCCGGCCTCGGGGGCATGCTGCAGGACGTCTTCCCGGGCGTGCCGATCGGCGCGCTGGTGCTCACCGGCATGGTCGCCTACCTGGCCGGCGTGCTGCAGGCGCCGATCACCGCCTTCGTCATCGTCACCGAGATGACCCAGGACCATGCGATGATGATCCCGCTGATGATCGCGGCGGTGCTCGCCGACGCCGCCTCGAAGACGGTCTGCCGCACCGGGCTGTACCACACGCTCGCCGAGATCATGCTCGCGCGCGTCGAGCCGGCGAAGGACGAGACGCGAATCGAGGGCGAGAAATAACGGGTCGAACGCGCGCGCGGGCGGGAACGGTTGAGCTTGGCCCGCATTGATCGGTCGCCTTCCCTGCCGGCCGTTCGCCGGTTCGTTCCGGAGTGTTCGGCATGACCCTTCTCAAATGGGCCCTCATCTGCTTCGTCGTCTCGGTGATCGCCGGCGGCCTCGGCTTCACCGGGATCGCCTCGGGCGCCGGATCGCTCGCCCGCATCCTGTTCGGCATCTTCCTGGTCATCGCCATCGTCATCGTGGTCATCGCCTTCGCCGTCGGGCAGGCGGTGTTCTGAGGCCCGGACGTTGGCCTCGGACCCGCGGCCGGGCGCCGTCCTGAACGGGCGCACCTGCCTCGTCACCGGCGCCACCTCCGGGATCGGCTACGAGACCGCCCTGGGGCTGGCGAAAGCCGGCGCCCGGGTCGGCATCGTCGGACGGGACGCGGGGAAGGTCTCCGCCTCGGCGCGCGCGATTTCTGCCGCGGTGCCCGGGGCGCCGGTCGACACCTTCGTCGCCGACCTCTCGTCGCAGGCCGAGATCCGGCGCCTGGCGGGCGAAGTCCGTGCCGCCTACCCGTGCCTCGACGTGCTGGTGAACAACGCCGGCGCGATCTTCGACCGTCGCCTCGTCACGGTCGACGGGTTGGAGCGCACCTGGGCCCTCGATCATCTCGGCTACGTGCTGCTCACCCTCGAGCTCCTCGACCTGCTGAAAGCTTCCGGCCGGCCGGGCGCCGCGTCGCGGATCGTCAACGTGGCCTCGGCCGCCCACACCCGCGGCCGCATCGCCTTCGACGATCTCCAGGCCGAACGCTCCTACGGCCCGATGCGGGCGTATGCGCAGGCCAAGCTCGGCAACGTGCTGTTCACCTACGCGCTGGCCCGCCGCCTCGCCGGCACGCCCGTCACGGTGAACGCCCTGCATCCGGGGGTGATCGATACCGGCTTCGCCAAGAACACCGGGGGCGCGTTCGGCTTCGCCTGGAACCTGATCCGGCCGTTCCTCACCAAGCCCGCCGAGGGCGCGACGACGACGCTGCACGTGGCGACCGCGCCGGCGGTCGAGGGCGTGAGCGGCCGCTACTTCGCGTGCAGCCGCGAGACGGGGTCGTCGCGCCACAGCCGCGACGAGCGCGTGCAGGAGCGGACCTGGGCGCTGAGCCTGCAGCAGATCGGGCACGCGCCACGGTAGGGCGCACCCGACCTTTTCCCGCACCGTCAGCCGCCCGTCGCCTCGGCGGCGACCCTGCCCATCGCGGGTACGGATGCCGCGCGCGCCTGCGCCTCGATGAACACGCGGGTCACGTTCGGGACGCGGGCCTTCAGGTCGCGGTCGAGGCGCGCCGAGACCCGTTCGACCTCGCCCGCGCTGAGGTCGTCGGCCATGTCGAGGCTGACGTTCACCAGGATGTCGGATGGGCCCATGTGCTGGGTCAGCACCTCGTTGACGGTGTTCACCCCCGCTTCCGCGCCGACCACCTCCTGGATCGCCGCGACGACCTCGGGGTCGGCGGCCTCGCCGATCAGGAGGCCGTGGGTCTCGATCATCAGGAAGATCGCCATCCCGACCAGCACGAGGCCGATGCCGACCGACGACCATCCGTCGAGGGCCGGCCTGTCGAGGACGTGTGCCAGCACCACGCCGGTCAACGCGATGACCAGGCCGATCAGGGCGGCAACGTCCTCGACCAGGATGGTGAACAGCGCCGGGTCCTTGCTCCGCCGGATCGCGCTGAGCGGCGAGCGGTCGCCCTTCTCGGCCCAGAACGCGCGCATCGCGACGAAGCAGGAATAGCCCTCCGCCGCGACCGAGAAGCCGAGGATGGCGACGTTCACCCAGAACCCCGGCAGCGGGTAGCCGAACAGGCTCGCGTCGGCCGCCGGCTCGGGGTGCCGGATCTTGTGGGCGCCCTCGTAGATCGCGAAGATGCCGCCGCCGAGAAAGATCAGCAGCGCGACGATGAAGGCGTAGAAGTAAACCTCGCGGCCGTAGCCGAACGGGTGCTTGGCATCCGCCGGCTTCTTTGCGCGCTTCAGGCCGACGAGCAGCAGGATCTGGTTGGCGGTGTCCACCACCGAATGCGCGCCCTCGGCCAGCATGGCGGTCGAGCCGGTGAGGAAGGCGCCGACGAACTTCGCCACGGCGATGGCGAGGTTGGCGCCGGCGGCGGTGTAGATGGCGCCGGTGCTCTCATGTGCCATGCGTGTGGGGTCCTGTCCGATCGCCGGGTCGGATCGCAGCTGGGCCGCAGCGATCCGACCACAAGCGCATGGACCGCCGGGGAGTTCCGGCGGCGTGGACGCCGGAGGCGGGCCGGTGCATCCTGGATGCCGCAACCACGGGTGCCTGCATGCCGGATACGACCTACGACGCCGACAACATCTTCGCGAAGATCCTGCGCGGCGAGATTCCGGCGCACCGGGTCTACGAGGACGCCGACACTTTAGCCTTCATGGACGTGATGCCCCAGGGCCCCGGCCACACCCTGGTGATCCCGAAGGCGCCCGCGCGCGGGCTGCTCGACGCCGAGCCCGCTTCGCTCGCCGCGCTCGCCGCCAGCGTGCAGACGGTCGCACGGGCGGTGAAGGCGGCGTTCAAGGCGGACGGGCTGACGGTGTTCCAGTTCAACGAGGCGGCCGGGGGGCAGACGGTGTTCCACCTCCACGTCCACGTCGTGCCCCGCTTCGAGGGCGTGCCGCTTCAGCGCCACGAGGGCGGGATGGCCGATCCGGCGGTGCTCGCGGACCACGCCGAGCGGATCCGCGACGCCCTGAAGGGCTGAGGCGTCAGGCGGCGGTCGCGGCACCAGTCGGCGCCACCCCGGTCAGGAGCCGGCGCAGGGCCGCATTCTCGGCCTCGAGCTCGCTCACGCGGCGGAGCAGGAAGGCGATGGAGGTCTCGTCCGCTGCAGGTTCGGCGGCGGGCACCGCCGGCGCGGCCTTGGGCGTCTCGACCGCGAAGGTGATTCCGACGCCGTCGGCGCGCCGCCAGCGCATCGCCGAGCGGTAGGTCCTCTCCTTCTGCGGGATGAAGAGGTCGAACATCTCCGGCAGCGTCGCGGTCTCGCTGAGCACGAGACGCGCACCCGTCGAGGAGAAGTCCCGCACGAGGCAATCCATGCTCGAGGAGCCGTTGTTGAACAGGATGCGTCCCTTGAGGAACACCCTCTGCCGGACCTCGTTGCGATTCTCCGACGACATGAAACGAGCCTCAGGACCGAAAATTCAGGCTCAACCGTCCCACGGCGCCCCTTAAGGAATGCTCGCCGCGATCGCCGACTCCGCCCTGCTCACCTATAAAAAGCGCCGGTCTACGGTCTGGAACAGGTAGAAGCCGTTGAAGCGGACCCCGGTCTGCGCGGCGCGGCCGTCGAAATCGAGGGGGAGACCCGAGCTCTCGTCGAGCTTGCCCCCGAAGGTCCAGCGGCCGCCGCCGAGGAAGCTCGGGACGCGGCTGGACTCGGGAACGGCGCAGCACAGACCCTCGACGCTCTTCAGGCGGAACAGGTTGTAGCTCTGCATCGGAGAATCTCCGCTCAGCCGACCCCTCTGGCCGGATCCGTCTTACCCGACGATCCGGCTTGACCGTGTGGTTAATCACACACTCTGTCCGGTTTGTGTCGATCCGGTTTCGGGGACGTTGCGCTCCAGCTCGTCGAGCCAGATCCGGGCCGAGCCGTCGGACGGCGCACGCCAGTCGCCGCGCGGGGAGAGGGCGCCCCCGGCGGAGACCTTCGGCCCGTTCGGCAAGGCCGAGCGCTTGAACTGGCTGAACCCGAAGAAGCGGGACAGGAACACCCCGAGCCAGCGCCGGATCTCGGGCAGGCCGTAGGCGACGCGCTTGTCGGCGGGAAAATCCGGCGGCCAGGCGCCGGCCGCCGCATCGCCCCAGGCATGCAGGGCCAGGAACGCGATCTTCGAGGGCCGGAAGCCGTGGCGCAGCGTATAGAACAGCGTGAAGTCCTGCAGCGCGTAGGGGCCGATCGTGGCCTCGGTGCTCTGCGGCGCCGCGTCGGCCTCGGCGGGCACCAGCTCGGGCGAGATCTCGGTGTCGAGCACCGCGCTGAGCACGCGCCCCTCCTCCGTGCCGAACTGGCCCGAGGCGATCGTCCAGCGGATCAGGTGCTGGATCAGGGTCTTGGGCACCCCGGCGTTGACGGCGTAGTGGCTCATCTGGTCGCCGACGCCGTAGGTGCACCAGCCGAGCGCCAGCTCCGACAGGTCGCCGGTGCCGACGACGATCGCGCCGGCGTGGTTGGCCAGCCGAAACAGGTAGTCGGTGCGCAGGCCCGCCTGCACGTTCTCGAAGGTGACGTCGTAGACCGCCTCCCCCGCAGCGTAGGGGTGGCCCATGTCGGCGAGCATCTGGCGCGCGGCGGGTCGGATGTCGATCTCGGCCGCGGTGGTGCCGAGCGCCCGCATCAGCGCGTGCGCGTTCCCCTTCGTCGCCTCCGAGGTGGCGAAGCCCGGCAGGGTATAGGCCAGGATGTCCGAGCGCGGATACCCGAGCCGGTCGAACGCCTTGGCGATCACGATGAGGGCGTGGGTCGAATCGAGGCCGCCCGAGACGCCGATCACGGCCTTGCGGGTGCCGGTGGCCTCGAGGCGCTGGGCCAGCCCGGCGACCTGGATGTTGTAGGCCTCGTAGCAATCCTGCGCGAGGCGGGCCGGATCGGCCGGCACGAAGGGAAACCGCTCGATCCGCCGGATCAGCCCGAGGTCGCCCGTCGGCGGATCGAGGCGGAACGACGCCCGGCGGTAGGCCGGGCGGGAGCCCGGCCGCGCGTTGTCGTCGAAGCTGCCGGCCTGCAGGCGCTCCTGGGCCAGCAGGTCGAGGTCGATGTCGGCGAACGTCGCCACCGGCCCGGCGGCGAAGCGCTGCCCTTCCGCCAGCCGCACGCCGTTCTCGTCGATGCTGGTCTGCCCGTCCCAGGACAAGTCGGTGGTGGATTCGCCGAGCCCCGCGGCGGCGTAGATGTAGGCGCACAGGCCCCGCATCGAGGCGGCGCGCGAGAGCAGGGCGCGCGACTCCGCGCGGCCGACGGTGATCGGGCTGCCCGAGAGGTTCGCCAGCACCGTGGCGCCGGCGAGCGCGGCGTGCATGCCCGGCGCGTCGGGCACCCACAGGTCCTCGCAGATCTCGACGCCGACGATCAGGCCCGGCGCGTCCTCGGCCGCGAACAGCTGGTCGGCGCCGAACGGGACGGCGTGCCCGGCGAAGCGCACCGTCTCGGCCGCGATGCCGGCGCCGGAGGCGAAGTGGCGCTTCTCGTAGAACTCCCGGTAGTTCGGCAGGTGGATCTTCGGGACGATGCCGAGGAGGCGGCCGCCCTGGATCGCCAGCGCCGCGTTGTAGATCCGGTTGCGCCAGCGCACGGGCGCACCGACGAGGAGGAGGGGGCGCAGGGCCGCCGAGGCGGCGATCAGCCGTTCCGCCGCCCCCTCGACCGCATCGAGCAGCGTCGCCTGCAGGAGCAGGTCCTCGATGGCGTAGGCCGAGAGGGCGAGTTCCGGGAACACGGCCACCGCGACGCCTTGCCGGTGACAGTCTTGCGCCAGCGCCAGGATCGCGTCGGCGTTGCGCTCGGGGTCCGCCGGATGGCTGCGCCCGGTGCAGGCGGCCACGCGGGCGAAGCCCTGGGCGTAGAGGGACCGGAAGTCCCGTGGAAGTTGGGTGGGTGCCAAGGGCGTCACGACCCGCGCGAGGGAGGAGTTCCGCCCCACCTTACCGCCTGGCGGCCCGCCCCTCCAGCGGCCCGCGCCGGACCGGTTTCAAGGCTCTGTTAACGACGTTCGGCCTAACTCGGATCGACCGTTCCGGGCGGGACGGCCTTCCGTGTTTCGAGTTTTTGAGAACCCATGCGCGCATCGGGACGGCCTCCCTATTCTCATCGCGACCCCTCTCGCCCCAGCCGCGGCGGCGACCGCCCGAGCCTCACGCTCGGCGCGCTGGCCCATCGGCTGATGTCGCTGCGGGCCAGCCTGACGCGGCGCCTCGTCGGCGGGCCGCAGCGCCCGAGCTACGCCATCGCCGGCACCCGGCCGGCGCCGAGCTGGCTCACGCCGCCGAACGCGATGCTGGGTCGCGGCGCCGAGCCGGATGCCGGCGGCTGGACCGATTCGCGGGCCGGCCAGGATGCCGTGTTCGCCCATGCCTGGCCCGGCGAGATCTTCGACGACCGGGCGACCCTCGACATGCTCGACGGCGTCCGGCCCGAGAGCCGGATCGACGCCTCCGCCTCCTCGCCGGGCGTGCTCGTGCGCTCGCCGCGCCGGCCCGCCGCGATCACGCCGGAGGACATCGACCGGCCGCGCGGCGTCGCCCGCTCGGTTCCGGGGCCTTCCGACCGCTCCGCGACGGCTTCGGCCGTCGCTTCGCCCGTCCCTTCGGCCGTGCGCTACACCCGCACCCCCGACACCATCCTGCAGGAGCGCCGCCAGCGCGCGCTGGAAGCCGAGCGCAACGCCCTCGACCTGGCGCGGGCCGAGGCCCAGGCCGCGATGCTGGCCGCGGCCGCCGAGCGC
>NZ_VRVH01000242.1:0-7052 GCF_008040095.1 Methylobacterium sp. WL6
GCTGCGCATCGCCGGGCGCGCCGTCGACGGGCTCGACCGCTACGAAGGCCTCGCCGCCGGGCTGCCCGTCGCCTTCGACGGGTTCGTCGCGGCCGACGCCTTCCTCGACGGCATCGACTGCCTCGTCGTCCCGCCGGTCTGGCCCGAGGCCTTCGGGCGCACGGTGGCCGAGGCCTACGCCCGCGGCGTGCCGGTGATCGGCACCGCCGTCGGCGGCATCGCCGAGCAGGTCGGCACCGACGATCCCGCCTGGCTCGTGCCGCCCGGCGACGCGGCGGCGCTGGCCGCCGCTATGGCGCGGATCGTCGCCGACCCCGCCCGCCTCGCGACCGGCCTCGGCAACGCCGCCGCGGTCGCCGAAGGAACTCGGCCGCAGGCGGTCGCCGCCCGCTACCTCGACCTCTACCGCAGCCTCCTCGCCCGTGAGCCCGCCGTCGCCCACGGATCGGCGTCCCAAGGGTCAACGTCCCAGGGGTCAACGCCTCGAGAATCAACGCCTCAAGGATCAAGGCGCCATGCGCATCCTGCACCTTAGCTCGCTCTATCCGCCCCATATCGTCGGCGGCGCCGAGCGGTCCGTCGAGCATCTGGCCGAGGAGCTCGCCGGCCTCGGGCACACGGTCGCCGCCGCCTGCATCGAGCGGCAGGCCGAGCCCAAGACCGTGCGCAACGGCGTCACGGTCTACCGCATGGCGCATCACAACGACTTCTGGCTCGAGGACTGGGCGCAGCACGGCCGCTTCGCGCGCAACGCCGCCAAGCTCAAGCAGCAGTGGAACTTCGCGATCGCCGCCGATTTCGGCCGGGTGCTCGACGACTTCCGGCCGGACGTCGTCAACACCCACTCGCTGCTCGACATCTCGACGCTGGTCTGGCGCGAGGCGGCCCGGCGCGACATCCCGATCGTGCACACGGTCTGCGAGTACGACCTGATCTGCGGCAACGCGGCGATGTTCAAGCACGGCGCGCCGTGCACGCACTGGCACCTCGGCTGCAAGGTCGTGAACGCCTCCAAGCAGCTGACCAACCGCTGGGTCGACGCGGTGGCGAGCGTCGGCACCCGGATCCTGCAGACCCATGTCGACCATGGCCTGTTCCGCCACCTCGCTCCCGAGCGGCGACGGGTGATCTACTATTCCTGCACGGTGCCGGACGGCGATCCCGAGGCGCGCCGCCGGGTCGACCGGAGCGCCAAGCCGATGACCTTCGGCTATCTCGGGCGGATCAACGTCGAGAAGGGCGTCGGCACGCTGATCGACGCGCTGGCCGAGATCGGCTCACGCGCGCACGCCGCCGAAGGGAATCCCGCCTCCGGCGGCTGGCGCTGCCTGATCGCGGGCCAGGCGATGGACGACTCGATCGAGCGGTTCAAGGCGAAGGCCGAAGGGCTGCCGATCGAGTTCGTCGGCTGGGTCGACCCGAAGGACTTCCTCACCGAGGTCGACGTCCTCGTCGTGCCCTCGTTCTGGGCCGAGCCCTCGCCGCGCACGGTCTACGAGGCCTACGCCATGGGCGTGCCGGTGATCGGCGCCGATTCCGGCGGCATCCCCGAGCTGATCGGCGAGGACAACGTCGACTGGCTGTTTCGCGCCGGCGACGCGCCCGACCTCGCGGACCGCATCCGCACGGTGCTGGCCCGCGGCCGTGCCAGCCTGCCGGACGAGCGCGCGTTCCAGCACGTCCTGCGCGAATCGACCTCCGAGCGCGTCGCCGAGAAGTATCTCGACCTCTACGCCGAGCTTCTCGCCGAGCGCCGCGGCATCGCGCCGGAACCGTCGCCAGCGCACGGCATCCATCATGGCGCCTAGCCCGCCCGGCCCGTCCGCCGCGGCGCCGGACGCGGCTGCGACCCGGGACGATATGGCCGGCCGCTCCGTCCGGGCGGCCGGGTGGGTCGCCGTCAGCGCAATCGGCAACGTCGTCCTGAGCTTCGTGGTGTTCCTGGTGCTGGCGCGCCTGCTCGACCCGAGCGAGTTCGGCCTCGTCGCCGTGGCGGTCGTGTTCATCGACATCCTGCTCATCGTCACGCGGGGCGGCCTGCCCGACCTCGTCGTGCAGACCGACCGGCTCGACGACGGCTTCGTCGACACCGCCTTCTGGGTGGCTTTGGCCTCCGGCTGCCTCTACGGGCTGGCGCTGGTCGCGCTGTCGTGGCCGATCGCGTGGATGCTGCGGATCCCCGAGCTGCAGCCGGTGCTGGCGGCGCTCGCCGCCACCTTCGTGATCGCGGCCGCGGGCGTGATCCACGAGGCGCGGCTGCAGCGCCTCTTCGGCTTCCGCAGCCTCGCGATCCGGGCCCTCGTCGCCAACCTGATCGGCGGGTCGGTGGCGATCGCGCTCGCGCTGAACGGGTTCGGGGTCTGGAGCCTGGTGATCCAGCGGCTGCTCGCCACCGGCATGACGACACTGCTGACCTGGGCGGCGTTTCCGTGGCTTCCCGGATGGCGCTTCGTGCGCGCCCATGCCCGCCGCCAGCTCGCCTTCGGCTCCCGGGTGTTCTCGACCCAGCTCCTCCTGACCCTCAGCATCCGCAGCCAGGAGGTGGTCGCCGCCTACTTCCTCTCCACCGCCGATATCGGCCTGCTGCGCATGGCCTGGCGCTGCATCGACCTGATCAGCCAGGTCGCGGTGATCCCGCTCGCGGCGGTCGCGCTGCCGACCTACGCCCGGCTGCAGGACCGGCCGCGCGACCTGGCCGCGGCCTTCGACGGCTTCGTCGCGATGTCGGCGGTGCTGGCGCTGCCGGCCTTCGTCGGCATGGCCGTGGTGGCGCCGCACCTCGTGCCGCTGCTCTTCGGCGAGCAGTGGCGCGACGCGGTGCCGGTGCTGCGCATCCTGGCGCTGCTCGGCCCGGAATTCGTCGCGACCTCGATGCTGTGGATGATCTTCACCGCCTCCGACCGGACCGGCACCGCGCTGGTCCTGTCGGCCGCGCAGTTCACGATCACGATCCTGGCCTCGTTGGTGACGGCGCCGTTCGGCCTGTCGGCCCTCGTGGTCGGGCACGTGCTGCGCGCCTACCTGTTCTCGCCCGTGGTGGTGCGGGCCGCCGGCCGGTTCGTGCCGGTCGGCACCTTGGCGGTCGCCGCCTCGCTGGCGCCGATCCTCGCCTGCTCGCTTGCGATGGGCGCCACCGTGTTCCTGGCGCAGGATCGCCTCTACGCGCGGCTCGGCGACCACGCCGGCCTCGCGGCGGCGATCGGCCTCGGCATCCTGGTCTACGGGATCCTGGCGCTGCTGTTCCTGCGCGCGCCGCTGCGCCGGAGCGTCGCGCTGATCCTGAACCGCAAGGCCGCCCTGGTCGCCGCCGCCGCGCCGCGCGCCGAGGCGGTGCCCGCGGCCGCGACGCCTTAGACGAGGTGCGATCGATGAGGCCCCATGGACCGACCCGCCGCCTCGTGCTGGCGGCGGGCGCGTCGGCGCTGGCGGCACGCCCGGCTCTGGCCGGCCCGCTGCCGTCGTACCCGAGCGAGGACTTCGCGCAGTCCGTCGGCATCAACACCCATTTCGGGCACGACGGGACCCCGTACGTCGACCGGTTCGCGCGCTGCGCGGCGGCGCTCGACGCCCTCGGGATCCGGCACCTGCGCGACGACATCGTCCTGCCGGCGGGCGGGCCGCCATCGGGGCCGCCGCCGCAGTTCCGGCGGATCGCCGAGCTGGCGCGGGCCGGCTACCGGTTCAGCCTCGTCTTCTACGACGGGCTCGACGTCGGGCCGCTGGTGCCGCCCCGGCGCCTGCCCGACATCGCCGCCTGGAGCGCGGGCGGGCTCGCGATCGCCGAGGGCAGCAACGAGCCCAACATCGCCGCCGGCGCCGGCCGCCCGCTTGCCTCGGCCGAGCACCAGCGCGCGCTCTACCGGGCGGCACGCAACGCCGGCGGCGCGGTGAAGGTCGCCGGGCCGAGCTACGTCCAGGCCAACGTCGCGGCGGCGGAGTCCCTAGCCAACGCCGTCGACTACGGCAACATCCACCCCTACCCCGGCATGGAGCACCCGGAGAACGCCGGCAACGGCGACCTGCGCCGCTTCGTCGCCGCCGCTCAGCCCATCTTCGGCCGCGCGCCGCTGCTCGCCACCGAGAACGGCTACCACACCGCGCTCGCCACCCGGAGCTTCCACTTCCCGGTCTCGGAGGCCGTGCGGGCGCGCTACACGCCCCGCCTGCTGCTGTGGAGCTTCCTCCAGGGCATCCGCCGCACCTACCTCTACGAGCTGGCCGCCTCGGTCGACCGGGGCGAGGGCGACCCGGAAGGCCGGTTCGGCCTCTTGCGCTTCGACGGCTCAGCCACGCCGACCTTTTCCGCGGTCGCCAACCTGATGCGCCTGTTCCGGGCCGGCCCGGACTTGGCCGGCCCCGCCCTCGACGTGGCTCTCGACGCGGCCCCGCGCGACCTCCAGGCGATCCGCTTCCTGCGCGGCGACGGCGCCGTCCTCGTGCCGCTCTGGCTCGGGATCGACGGCTGGGACCGGGTGCAACGCCGGGCACGGCCCGACGCGCCGGCGCAGGGCGTGACCCTCACCCTCTCGGGCGTCCCGAAGGCGGCGCGGCTGCACCGCTTCGCCGACGACGGCTCCGTCGGCGTGGAAACGCTCGGCCCGGCCCGGACGCTGACCCTCGGCGTGACGGACCGGCTCGCGATCCTCGAGCTGGTGTAGGGCGGCCCTACCGCACCGCGCCCCGGGTGTTGACGGAAAGCGCGTAGATCGACTTGGTCGAGGCCATGAACAGGCGGTTGCCGTCGGCGCCGCCGAAGCACAGGTTGGCGCAGCGCTCCGGCAGGCGGATCCGGCCGATCGCCCTGCCCTCGGGCGAGATCACCAGGACGCCGTCGAGATCGGCGCCCATGCCCCAGCCGCACCAGAGGTTGCCGTCGGCATCCGCCCGGAACCCGTCCGCGGTGCCCCTGCCGCAATCGAACAGCACCCGGCCGTCGGCGAGCGCGCTGCCGTCCCCGACCACGTCGTAGACCCGGATCACCCGGTTCGGCTGGGCGCGGGATTCGATGACGTAGAGCTTGGTCTCGTCGGGCGAGAAGCACAGCCCGTTCGGGCCCGCGATGTCGGCGACGACGACGCTCGCCTCGCCGGTCCGCGGATCGAGGCGGAAGACCTGGCCCGGCCGTTCCGGCTGGGCCATTGCCTCGTAGGGGTTGGGGCCGAAGGCCGGGTCGGTGAACCAGATCGCGCCGTCGGAGCGGCAGACGACGTCGTTCGGGGCGTTGGCGGGCTTGCCGTCGAACCCGCTGAACAGGGTGGTGATCGTGCCGTCGTGCTCGGTGCGGGTCACCCGGCGGGATTTGTGCTCGCAGGTGACGAGGCGGCCCTGGCGGTCGCGGGCGTTGCCGTTGGCGTAGTTCGAGGGCTTGCGGAACACGCTCGTCGTGCCCGTCGCCTCGTCCCACCGCATGATCGCGTCATTGACCACGTCGCTGAACAGCAGGCAGCGCATGTCGCCGAGCCAGACCGGCCCTTCCGCCCAGCGAAAGCCCGTGGCGATCCGCTCTACCGTCGCCGAGAAGATCCGGTACCGGGCGAACGACGGGTCGAGGATCTCGATCGCCGGGTCGGGCAGGCGCTCGGACGGCTCGAAGGCGGCCTGCGCAGGCCCGGCCCACGCCGTCGTGGCGGCGGCGCCCGCCAGCGCCAGCAGGGTCCGGCGATCGAGTGCGCCCATCGTGTCCTCCCGGCCGGTGTCGTCCCGGCCTGTCCGTCGCTCGGTCCCCGGCGGGCACGGCGCATGGCGTGCGGCGTGTCCGCTCCTTCCGTGGCGTCGGAACCCTCAGGTGATCGGCGCCGGGTTGAACAGCGTCAGGTCGTTGAACAGGCCCCAGCGGTCGGACCACGGCGTCTTGCGCCCGCTCGCGACGTCGAGGATGAGCTGGAACAGCTCGCGGCCGACCTCCTCGATCGTCGCGTGGCCGGTGGCGATGCGGCCGGCGTCGAGGTCGATCAGGTCGGACCAGCGCTGGCTGAGATCGGTGCGGGTCGCGACCTTGATCACGGGGCATTGCGCGAGGCCGTAGGGCGTGCCGCGCCCGGTCGAGAACACCTGGAGGGTGATCCCGGAGGCGAGCTGCAGCGTGCCGCAGACGAAGTCGCTCGCCGGCGTCGCCGCGAAGATCAGGCCCTTCTCGCGGACCCGCTCGCCCGGGGCGAGCACGCCGGAGATCGCCGAGGTGCCGGATTTGGCGACCGACCCGAGCGCCTTCTCGACGATGTTGTTCAGCCCGCCCTTCTTGTTGCCGGGGGACGGGTTGGCGCGCCGGTCGGCCTCGCCCTTGGCGAGGTAGTCGTCGTACCACGCCATCTCGCGCACCAAAGCCTCGGCCACCGCCGGCGTCTTGGCGCGCGGCGTCAGCAGGTGGATCGCGTCGCGGACCTCGGTGACCTCCGAGAACAGGACCGTGCCGCCGGCGGCGACGATCAGGTCGGCGCAGTACCCGAGCGCCGGGTTGGCGGTGACGCCGGAGAACGCGTCGCTGCCGCCGCATTGCAGGCCGACCACGAGGTCGGAGGCCGGGCAGGTCTCGCGCCGGCGCCGGTTCAGGATCGCGAGCCGGGCCTCGGCCATCGCCATGATGCTGTCGAGCATCATGGAAAAGCCCTGGTGGCGCTCGTCCTGCATCCGCACGACGCCGCCGTCCTGCGCGTCGTCGCCGTCCGGCAGCAGGCGCTCGGAGACGAGCTTCTCGCAGCCGAGGCCCACCACCATCACCTCGCCGCCGAAATTCGGGTTGCGGGCGAGGCTCTGGAGGGTGCGGATCGGGATCACCGCCTGCGGCGCGTTGATCGCGACGCCGCAGCCGTAGGCGTGGGTCAGCCCGACCACGTCGTCGACGTTGGGGAAGCGCGGCAGCAGCTCCGCCTTGATCCGCCGGATCGCCACGTCGAGGGTGCCGGCGACGCATTGCACGCTGATCGAGATCGCGAGGATGTTCTTGGTGCCGACCGAGCCGTCCGGGTTGCGGAACCCCTCGAAGGTGCAGCCGGTCAGCGGCGGCAGGGGCGCCGGCACGCGGGTCGCCATCTCCAGCGCGTCGAGGGCGGGGG
>NZ_VRVH01000243.1:0-7029 GCF_008040095.1 Methylobacterium sp. WL6
CCATCTTCTCGGCCTCGACCTTGGACAGGTCGAGCACGTCGTTGATCAGCCCGAGCAGGTGCTGGGCGTTCGACTTGATCTTGCCGAGATCCTTTAGGAGGCTGTCTTGGCCGAGTTCCTCCGCCTCTTCCTCCAGCATCTCCGAATAGCCGATCACCGCGGATAGCGGCGTGCGCAACTCGTGGCTCATGTTAGCGAGGAACCGGCTCTTCGCCCGGCTGTGCTCCTCGGCGGCGTCGCGGGCTTCCTCCAGCGCCGCCTCGTATGCCTCTCGCTCGGTGATGTCGGCGTGTACGCCGACCCACTCGCGGATCGTTCCGTCCGGATTGCGCACCGGCCGTCCCTTGACCGCGAACAGGCGGTACTCGCCGTCCCGGTTCCGAACGCGGTGCCGGAGCTCGTAACCCCTGTTCGCCGCTACGGCCTCGCGCCATGCCGCCTTGGTGGGCTCGACGTCGTCTGGGTGTACGGCCTCCGCCCAGCCCGTCCCCTTGCACCCGGCCTCGGACTGACCGGTGTAGGCCTGCCAGTACGGTTGGGAACCCGTCATGGCGCCCCGCGCGTCGGCGGTCCAGATGATGTCGCCGACCGCCTCGGCGGCGGCCCGGAAACGTTCCTCGCTGGCATGGAGGTGCCGTTGCACCCGCTGCTGGTCGAACGAGGAAGCGACAATGGCCATGAACAGGATCAGGAAGGTCGCGCCCGCAACGTACAGGGCGAGGTGCTGCTGGCCCAGGCCGACGCCGCCGACGTGCGCGGCATGCGCCCCGGCAACCTCCGCCGTGACGGTCGCCGCGGCCATGCCAGTGTAGTGCATCCCGGCGACGGCGAGACCCATCGCGCCCGCGGCGACTAGCTTCTGCCAGACGTCGTTCTGCCGGAAGGTCAGCCACAGCGCGGCGGTCGCCGCGACGACCGCGATGGCGACGGAGGCGGCGACGACGGGCAGGGTGTATGCCAGGTTGCCCGGCACCCGCATCGCGGCCATCCCGGCATAGTGCATCCCGGCGACCCCGACGCCCATCAGTGGGCCGCCGACGAGGACATCGCGAGGGCCGGCCCGCTTGCGGCTAACCCAGGCGAAGGCCCCGCCAGTGGCGACGATAGCGATCAGCAGTGAGGCGACCGTGATGCCGAGGTCGTAGGCGGCGGGCATGCCCATCTCGAAGGCGAGCATGCCGACGAAGTGCATCGCCCAGATCCCGCCTCCCATCGCCACGGAGGCCGCGGCGACCCAGGCCCAGCGCAGGCAGGTCGAGGCCCCACGTACGCGGGCACCGAGGTCGAGCGCTGTGTACGAGGCCAAAAAGGCGATGGCGATGGATAACGCCACGAGGGCGGGGTCGTAGCCGGTATGGACCATGAGAGTTCCGATGAATGTCCCTGGCGCATCTCACAGAACGACAGCGGGCTTGGGGCAATCGCTCAATCGTGAACGCGATGGGCGGCCGGGCCTTCGCGACGTTCGGCGTTCATGCACCGTCGCCCGATGGGGCGGGCGCCGCGGCGGGTGCATCGTCGGGACCGCCGTCACCCGCCGCGGGACTGACCGCCCCTGCCGGCATGACCTTGGCCCCGGCCCTCTCCAACTGCTCGGTGGGGTCGTTGCATTTCCGAACGGTAGTCGATGGCCATGGCGGTCTCGTGAGCTTGGGGGGCTAAGGGTCAGATCAAGAAGGCGGCCTCGACCGGGGTCGGTTCGGCACCGGCGGCGGTGGCCTCGGAACCGCGGACGGGTGGGGCCGAGCCGGCATGCCCGGCCTGGACCAGCGCCCCGATCATCGTCATCAGCGCATAATGCTCCGGCAATCCGCAGCCGGATGCTAGGAAGGCGGCAAGCTCGACGCAGGACGGCGAGTCGCCAGATGGCTCATTCGGCTCGTGGAAGACGAATACGTTCGCCGGGTCGTCGCCGTGGCAGAGGAACCAGCGATCGTCGTTGCTTCCGGAATGGATCAGCGTCCGCATGGTGGGCATCAAGGGGTCCCTCCGGATGTGGTGCTAGAAGTCGGTCGACTCGATGCTGGCGAACGCCGGCGACATACGGGCGCATCAGCCGGAGTTCTTCGTGACGGTTGTCGGCGGGTTCGGGGCGATGGCGGGGGTGGTGAACCGGTCCGGATCGCGTAAGGCCCGGTACGTGGCGGCTTTACGAGGGCGGATGCCCTTGAGCAGCATCACCGCACCGAGACACATCATGAGCACCGGCACCGGGTTGCGTCGGACGGCCACCAGGGCGCCGTCGTAGAGGCCGGCACCGGTCGCGTCGCGACGGACGGCACCGAGCATGTCCTCGACGATGCCGGTCGGGGTCAGGCGCTGCGTGAGATTGTCCAATGTCCGGTCCAGCCGGCCGCGGCTCGCCTCGATCTCGCGCTCCAGTACGTCGGCCTCGCTCGTCATGCGTCCACGTGTTCCTTGATGACGGTAGCGTCTTGTCGACGCTGGCGGCCCGTCCGGGTCGGCATAAGCCAGTTGAGCGAGAACCGTCTCTCGGCTGCCAGCGCCAGGACGATGCCGATGACGAGGAAGACGACGCCGGCGATCAGGGCGGCGAGCGCCTCCGAGCCAACGACGGTGGCCAGCCACGTCACCAGGGCGTCGACTAGGACCAGGAAGCCGACGAGAGCGAACGCGGCAGCGCCGGTCATCGCCGCCAAGCCGACGATCAGGCTTCGCAGGTTGTTGGTCATCTCCTGGCGGAACAGGGCGATCTCGCCCCGGACGACGTCGCTGGCAGCCCGGAGCGCCTCTGCCAGGAGGCCTTGCAGCCTGCCGGGCGGTTGGGGTGGAGGGACGGCGCTCACGGATACCCGCCCCACGCCTGCTTGGGCTCCGCCACCCGGGACTTGCGGACATCGCTTTTGCCGGACCGCAGGACGTGGAAGGCGCCGTATCCCAGCGCCCCCACCACCAGGGTCGTCGCCAGCGGATTGGCGCGCGCGACCACCTCGGCATCGCGATAGAGGTCGCGCCAGCCGCGCCGCGCGACCCGGTCCGAGAACGCATCGAGGTTATCGGCGACCGTGTAGACGAACGGTCTCACCTGAGCCTGGGCGTCGAGCTCGCCGCCGCTCGAACGCAGCGCGCGGGCGAGCTCTGACAGGAAGCCGGCCGCCTCGGACTTGCGCCGGTCGGCATAGCCGCTGGCCTGGTCGCGCACGGCATCGGCCAAGCCGGCCGGCGACTTGGCCGCCTGCATCGGGCTGTTGGCGCCGGGGGGCGGACCCGCAGGTTGGATGGGATCGGTCATGATACTTCTCCTAACCTGCGGGACGTTTCAACTGGGCGCCGGGCCTAGCGGCGGCCGTGCACGACCATCGCGAGGAGGTAGCCGAGCGCGCCGGCCATCGCCGCCATCATCAGGGGCGACTCCTTGGCGTAGCTCGTCACCGTGTCGGCGCCCTGGCGATAGGCGCGCTCGGCGTCGGGGAAGGCGTCGCGGCCCTGCTTCAGCGCGCCCTGCGCAAGGTCGGAAGCCTGGTCGGCCACGTCCCGCACGGCATCCTTTGCCTGCCCGTACAGGTTCTCGACGTTGCCCTTGGCTTCGTTGGCGGCACCCTTTGCCTGGGTCTCGCGGTCGCCGGTCACGTCGCCAACGGCACCCTGGACCTTGCCGCCGAATTCCTTTGCGGCGCCGGTCAAGCGATTCTCGTCCATGGTTCTTCTCCTGTGTCATGGGACCGGACGGCGGGATGCCGGGGGTCCAGGGTGAAGGGGGGCCAGAGCGGCTGAGAGGGCGTCAGTGCGCCGGCAGCCTGCCGTCGGGGGTGTAGCGGTCGACCGCCGAGGGAAGCACCTGTGACAGCCTGGAAAGAAGCTCGTCGCCGGAGAGCCCAGTCTGCTTTATCAGGGTGGCGAGCAGGTCGGGACCAATGGCAGAATGCAGGTGTTCGGCCGGGATCTCGGTGTTCCGGCCCTGCCGGACCCAGGTATCGGCGGCCTCGCCGTGACCGTTGCCGCGGAAGTGCTCGATCAACTGGCTCAGACCCCCACCGAGGAGCCCGCCGGCACCCGTGCCGCCGAGGTTACCCAGAATACCCCCGAGGCCTGGTTGGCCATGCGCCGCACCGGAAGGTGTGGCGTCGGTCGCTCCCTTCAGCATCTCGGCGATCTTGTCCTTGTTCTGGAACCCGGCCACGGCGAGCAGGCCGAGCAAGGCGGTCATGGAGGGAAAGCCGTCACTCATCGCGTGTCTCCTGTGGTCGTGTATGCCGTTCACCGCGGCTGAGTGGCGGTGCCTTAGCCGGTCGTCGGGTTGGTCGGGTTGTCGTCGGTCGGTCCGAGCTTCTGCGTCTCCGGACGGTCGTCGGTCGCAACCTCTTCCAGGGTCATGTCGGGGGGCGTTGTCCCACGCTCCGGCATCGGGTCCGTCGGGGATTGCGCGGGAGGCTTTGCCGGCCCGTCGACCCACGCGTCGGGCTCCGCGAGGTTGAAGTCGTAGCCCTGCGAGCCGACCTCGGTGGCCTGGATCGTCAGGACCTTGCAGCCGTGGACCGAGGCGTGGGGACCGTGCACGACGCCGGCCGCGTGCGTCAGGTACGTCCCGGGCCCGAGGCTGCGACCCGTGTCCACGAGGTCACCCTCCAGCACGTAATGGGCTTCCGCTCCGTTCCTGTGGAAGTGTGCCGGGATCTCGGCGCCCGGCTTGATGTGGATGATGGTGGCGACCCCCCCGCGCGACGCGTCGACATTAAGCAGCTGGGCCTCGATGCCCTCCGGGGTCGCCCCCGGGAGCTTGATCCCGGAGATTGCGATTCCGTCTGCCACGGCGACCAGCGAACCGTCGTTACCTATCGTCATCGGGTGTGGTCCGTTCCGGGTTCTAGGTGTGCGTTCGTCATCAGGGGCGGCGGTCCTCGGCCTGTTGCGCCCGGCGTTCGGTCGTGGTCTCCCGCACCCGGTACAAGGCGATGGCCGACCGGCACCCGGGCGAGACCTTCGCCATCTTGGCCCTGAAGCAGGCCTCGACGTGGTCGCCGTTCGGATCGATGCCTGCGCAAAGCCTGAGGTAGTCGCCGGTGCAGGCCGATCGCAGCGCCTCCTCGGAGACGCCGAGATCGCGCGCTTCGGCCGTCACGGTCGGCACAGCGACAAGGGCCGCCAGTGCAAGGATGCGAAGCGAATTCATGGTGGCTGGCGTCCAATGACGGGTGCATCCGTCGAAGCGGGGCGGGGACGGCCGGAGGCCGCCCCCTGGTCCAGGGTCAGAGCGGCTTGTGCGGGACGGTCCCGGTGGCGATGCCGGCCGTGCCGGTACGCTCGACGTTGCCGCGCTCGTCGGTGACCTCGACCTCGGTGTGGCGCACCTTGTCGGTCACGGTTTCGACGCGGTCGGACGCCTCCTTGCGAATGCCGACCTCGCCGACGACGCGAGCTTCCTTCGAGACCACCGCCTGCTCGCGCATCTCGGTCGCCTCGATGACCTTGTCCTCGAACAGGGCCATGTCGCCCGGGGTCACCGCACGGTCGACCACGCGGCGGTCGACGTGCACGGTCTCGTCGCGCAGCGTGACGTTCTCGCTCACCGCCTTCTCGGCGGCGTAGGTCCTCACCCGCACCCGGCCGCTGTCGACCATGCGCTTGCCGACGTTGAGGCGCTCCTCGACCACCGGAATGTATTCGGTCCCCTGGGCCGTACCGTGAGCGGCGACGTTCCCGGTGGAGCTGGCCGCGTGCAGGCCGGTGCTTTCTGTCGACGTCGCAGTGGTGGCGGCCATCGCCGGCGCGCCGGTGGCTTGGCCGCTCCAGCCGTCCTTGCGCCAGGAGGCCTCGCGCTCGTCCATGTCGATCGAGCCGTGCTCCTCAAGGATGTCGTAGGTTCGTTCGGCGTAGCCATCCTCGACGGTCGCCGTCAGCATGGTGCCGCCGCGGTGCAGACCTTCGGCATGAACGTGGCGATCCTCCTCCGGCATGAAGAACTCCTTCAGCGAGCCCCACATGCCTTCCTCATGGGTCGTGGCGCTTGAAGTACCGGCCTCGCTGCCGGACAGGATCCGGACGCCGACTTCGGGGATGCCGAGGGCGACGAGCTTCGCCTTGGCCGCGGTCGCCTCCGGGTAGGTGTCGTACATTGCGGTGATGGTCTGGGTCATGGTTCGATCTCCGATGAGGGCGTGGGGGACAGGGCCGTGACGTGCCCCTCGGGGGACACGCGTTCGATCACGGCTTGCTGCCTGCGCAGCGTCACCGGCATCTCGACGTCCTCGCCCGCCGTGGTCCGGCGGACATGCACCTCCTCCTTCAGGACGAGGCGCTTCTCGACGACGAGGATCTCTTCGAGGACGGGGATGATGGTGACCCCGTTCTCCTCGCGGACCACCGGGGGCGTCTCGCCCTCGGCCAAGGTCCGGTTGATTGGCACTCGGGTGACCCCGACCATGTCGCTGCGCAGGGTCTCGCGCAGGAACTGCTCGACCGTCTCGGTGCGGGTGGAAACCCGCACCCGTCCGGTCTCCACCGCCCGCTTGTCGATGTGGGCGGTCTCGGCGATCAGCGGGAGCGTTACGCTCTCGCCGACGGCGACCTCCGCCGCCTGCTTGCCTTGTGACCCAAGGAGGCGCGGCTCGATGACGACGGGGTCGCTCACCGTCAGACCCGACGCTGGGTCGTGACGACGGGGGCGGTCCGGGTGAGCACCGGATCGACGGCGGCACCGCGGCCGGCGAAGAAGGCCGACAGCGCACCGAGGATCAGCGCCAGGGCGCCGTAGAGCGCGCCCTGCGAGCCGACGCGGGCGGCGGTATCGGCCGCCTGCTTGGCCTGCTCCTTGGTCTGGGCGACGGTGTCGTTGAACTGCTTGGTGTAGTCGGCGACCTGGGTCCGGGCCTGCTCGACCGGGATATTCTGCGCCTTGGCCAAGGCCTGGGCGGCCTTCTCCTGGGCGTCCTTCTGCTGGGCGCCGTCACCGGTCACTGCAGCGCGCATCGCGCTGACGGCGGCGTTCTTCAGGGCGTCCGGGTCGTTGCCGGTGCCGTTGCGGACCTTGCTCTCGATGTTCGAGAACGGGTTGTCCATGCCCGGCAGCGA
>NZ_VRVH01000244.1:0-6954 GCF_008040095.1 Methylobacterium sp. WL6
GCCGCCGCCCCCCGGCGCGCGGGGGGGGGGGTGTCGGGGGGGGCCCACCCGGGGGCCCACGCCCCCGCGCGGCGGGGGGGGGGGGCGGGGGGGGGGGGGCGGGGGGGGGGGGGGGCGGGGGGGGCGCGGGGGGGGGGGGGTCGGGCCGGGGCGGCGGCGGCGGCCTGGGCGGCGGCGGCGTTCGGGGCCTTGAGCCCCGGCAGGGGCTTGAGCTCGATGCCCTGGTGGGCGACCTCGAGCACGTCGTGCCAGGCGGAGGCGGGGAGCGAGCCGCCGGTCATCTTGTTGGTCGAGGTGTGGTCGTCGTTGCCGAACCAGACCGCGGCGACGTAGTTGCCGGTGTAGCCGACGAACCACGCGTCGCGGTAGGCGTTCGTGGTGCCGGACTTGCCCGCGACCTTCATGCCCTCGAGCTGCGCGCGGCGGCCGGTGCCCTCCTCGACCACCTTGTTCAGCATGTAGTTCATGTCGGCCACGACCTGGGTCGAGAGCACCTGCTCGGGCTTCTCGTCGTCGTGCCGGTAGATCACCTCGCCGCTGGAGTTCTTCACCTCGGAGGCCGCGTAGGGCTTCGCCTTGCGCCCGCCGTTGGCGAACACCGCGTAGGCCGCGGCCTGGTCGATCACCGTGACCTCGGCCGAGCCGATCGGCAGCGAGACGGAATCGACCAGCGGCGTGGTGATGCCCATGCGGTGGGCCGTGTCGATGATCTTGGCGCGGCCCGCCTTCGCCGCCGGGAAGTCGCCCTTGATCCCGAGGCCCTTGCCGATGGCGATCGAGACCTTGATCGGGATCGTGTTGATCGATTTGGCCACCGCGAGCCACATCGGCTGGCGCCCGGAATAGGAGCGGCCGTAATTCTGCGGGCACCAGTTGCCGAGGCAGACGGGGCTGTCGACCACCACCGTGTCCGGCCGGAACAGGCCCGAACTCAGCGCCGCCGCGTAGACGTAGGGCTTGAACGACGAGCCGGGCTGGCGCAGCGCGTCGGTGGCGCGGTTGAACTGGCTCTCGCCGTAATCGGCGCCGCCGACCATCGCGCGCAGGGCGCCGTCGGGATCGAGGATCACCATCGCCGCCTCGTCGACGTCGTAGGCCTCGCCGGACTTGCGCAGGATGTCGGCCACCACCTGGTCGGCGCGCTTCTGGATGCCGAGGTCGAGCGGCGTCTTCACCGTCAGCACCCGGTCGCTCTTGAACTTGCCCGCGTCGGCCATGGCCTTGATCTCGCCGAAGGCCCAGTCGAGGTAGTAGTCGGCGGTGATGTCGCGGGTGCGCGTCACCGGCGTCGCCGGGTTGCGCAGCGCCGTCTGGATCTGCCCCTCGGTGACGAAGCCGGCCTCGACCATGTTGTGCAGCACGTCGACGGCGCGCGCGCGGGCCGCCGGAAGGTTGACGCTCGGCGCGTACTTGCTCGGCGCCTTGAACAGGCCGGCCAGCATCGCGGCCTCGGCCAGGCTGATGTCCTTCAGCGGCTTGCCGAAATAGTAGTCCGCCGCCGCCACCGCGCCGAAGGTGCCGCCGCCCATGTAGGCGCGGTCGAGGTAGAGCTTCAGGATCTCGTTCTTGGTCAGGTGGCTCTCGAGCCACAGGGCCAGGAAGGCCTCGTTGATCTTGCGCTCCAGCGAGCGCTCGTTGGTGAGGAACAGGTTCTTGGCGAGCTGCTGCGTGATCGACGAGCCGCCCTGGGTGTTGCCGCCGCCGCGCGAGTTGTTGACCAGCGCCCGCATCGTGCCGATCGGGTCGATGCCCCAGTGCTCGTAGAAGCGCCGGTCCTCGGTCGAGACCAGGGCCTTGATCATGATGTCGGGGAATTCGTCGAGCTTGAGCGAGTCGTCGTGCTTGATCCCGCGCCGCCCGACCTCGGTGCCGTAGCGGTCGAGGAAGGTGACCGCGAGGTCCTGCTGCTTCAGCCAGTTGTCGCTGGTGAGGTTGAAGGCGGGCTGCGCCATCGCCAGCATCAGGATCGCAGCCCCGGTGCCGAGCGTCGTGGCTTCGCTCGTCAGGTCGAGGGCGACCCGCTTCCAGCCGCGGAAGGCGAAGACCTTCATCCGCTCCTGGAAGCGGCCGTAGGCCGCGCCGCCGGAGACGCCGCTGTCGTAGAGGCCCGCATTGACCCACGCGTCGAAGGCCAGCGACGCGTGCCTGATGCGGGTGAGGAGACGAGAGACGTTCGGCAGGCGCACGACGGGGTTCCGGCTCCTAGAGACGCCTCGACGGACCCGCGGACGACGGGGCCGTGCCCCTCTCTACCAAGCCGCGGGGCCTTTCGCGAGATGGAACGCGGCCCTCGCGGCGATGGGTCCGGCGGGCGCCCGAGAAAGGTCGCGTCAACCTTGATGCGGGATTGGGGCGGCCCCGGGGCGAGGTTGCGCGGCCGGCGCCCATGCGGCACAGGAGAGCGCTTCAGCCCTTGAGACACGAGAGGTGTTCCCGATGGGGAACCCCAAGCCCGCCCCCGCGGGTGCCGCCCTGCCGTTCTGGCGGGAGAAATCCCTCGATGCGATGACGCCGGCCGAGTGGGAGAGCCTGTGCGACGGCTGCGGCCGCTGCTGCCTGCTCAAGCTCGAGGACGACGACACCGGCGAGGTCCACCACACCGACGTCGGCTGCACGCTGCTCGACGGCCACCATTGCCGCTGCCGCGACTACGCCAAGCGCCAGGTCCGCGTGCCGGACTGCGTCCGCCTCACGCCGGAGGCGGTGCGCACGATCCCGTGGCTGCCGCCCACCTGCGCCTACCGCCTGGTCCGCGACGGCGAGCCGCTGTTCGACTGGCACCCGCTGATCTCGGGCTCGCGCAACAGCGTCCACGACGCCGGCATCTCGATCCGCGGCCGGATGGCCGGCAACGAGGAGGAGTTCTCCGACGACGAGCTCCCGGACCGGATCGTCGACTGGCCGACGGCGATGCCGGGCGAGGAGGGGTAGGGGCCGGGCTGGTCCGTGATGACCCGCCGCGCCGTTCGTTGAGGTCGCGGCCCCGGCGGTCTATGCACGGGCCCCATGGACCTCCTCCAAGCTTCCGCGAGTCGATCCCCGGCTCCCCTCGCCTGCACGCGGCCGTCTTCCAAGGCGGCGGCGCCGTTCCTGCCCATGAGCCGCGCCGAGATGGACGCGCTCGGGTGGGAATCCTGCGACATCGTCCTGGTGACGGGCGACGCCTATGTCGACCATCCCAGCTTCGGCATGGCCATCATCGGCCGGCTGCTCGAGGCGCAGGGATTCCGGGTCGGCATCATCGCGCAGCCCGACTGGCAATCGGCGGAGCCGTTCAAGGCCCTGGGCCGGCCGGCGCTGTTCTTCGGCGTCACCGGCGGCAATCTCGACTCGATGGTGAACCGCTACACGGCGGACCGTCGCCTGCGCCACGACGACGCCTACACCGCGGGCGGGGAGGGCGGCCGGCGCCCGGACCGCTCGACCATCGTCTACACGCAGCGCTGCCGCGAGGCGTACAAGGACGTGCCGATCATCCTCGGCGGCATCGAGGCCTCGCTCCGCCGCATCGCCCATTACGATTACTGGTCCGACAAGGTGCGCCGCTCGATCCTCGCGGATGCGAAGGCCGACCTGCTGCTCTACGGCAATGCCGAGCGCGCCGTGGTCGAGGTGGCGAACCGCCTCGCGGCCGGCGCGGCGCCGCACGAGCTGGACTCCGTCCGGGGCGTCGCCCTGTTCCGCCGCGTGCCCGCGCACTACGCCGAGCTGCCCGCCGACGATCTCGATTCGGCCGACGAGGCCGCGATGCGCCGCCCCGGCGAGACCGTGATCCGGCTCCCCGCCTACGACGAGGTCAAGGACGACAAGGAGGCCTATGCCCGCGCCTCGCGGGTGCTGCACCGGGAGGCCAACCCCGGCAACGCCCGCCCCCTCGTCCAGCGCCACGGCGACCGCGACCTGTGGCTGAACCCGCCGCCGATCCCGCTCTCCAGCGAGGAGATGGATGCGGTCTACGACCTGCCCTACGCCCGCGCCCCCCATCCCGCCTACGGCGACGCGAAGATCCCCGCCTGGGACATGATCAAGTTCTCCGTGACGATCATGCGCGGCTGCTTCGGCGGCTGCACCTTCTGCTCGATCACCGAGCACGAGGGCCGCGTCATCCAGAACCGGTCGGAAGGCTCGATCCTGCGCGAGATCGAGCGGATCCGCGACAAGACCCCGGGCTTCACCGGCGTGATCTCGGATGTCGGCGGGCCGACGGCGAACATGTACCGGATGGCCTGCAAGGACCCGAAGATCGAGGCGGCGTGCCGGCTGCCGTCCTGCGTCTTCCCGGACATCTGCCCGAACCTGAACACCTCGCACGACGACCTGATCCGGCTCTATCGCAAGGTCCGCGAGGTCAAGGGCGTCAAGAAGGTGATGGTGGCCTCCGGCGTGCGCTACGACCTCGCGGTCCGGAGCCCCGAATACGTCGAGGAGCTCGTGACCCATCACGTCGGCGGCCGGCTGAAGATCGCCCCCGAGCACACCGAGCGCGGCCCCCTCGACCTGATGATGAAGCCGGGGATCGGCACCTACGACCGCTTCAAGGAGATGTTCGACGCCGCCGCCGAGAAGGCCGGCAAGAAATACTACCTGATCCCGTACTTCATCGCGGCCCATCCGGGCACGACCGACCAGGACATGATGAACCTCGCCGTCTGGCTCAAGAAGAACGACTACCGCGCCGATCAGGTGCAGACGTTCCTGCCCTCGCCGATGGCGACCGCCACGACGATGTACCACACCGAGATCAATCCGTTGCAGGGCGTGCGGCGCGGCGGCAGCGAGCCGGTCGACGCGATCAAGGGGATGCGCCAGCGCCGGCTGCACAAGGCGTTCCTGCGCTACCACGACCCCGAGAACTGGCCCCTGCTGCGCGAGGCGCTGCGGGCGATGGGCCGCGCGGATCTCATCGGGCCGCGGCCGGACCAGCTCGTCCCGCTCTCGCAGCCGCCGGGAACGGGCCTGGGCAAGGCGGGCGGCCAGCCGCGACCCGGGCGCCATCCGGGCGCGCCGCGTTTCACCACGAAGGGCGTGCCGCTGCGGAAGTGACGGCCGCGCGCATCCGGGGTTCCATGTCGGGATCGAGCGCCGAGCGCGGTTCCATCCGCCCCCGGATCGTCCCCCGGGCCGGCACGCCGCGACGGCGTCAGGCTCTGCCGAAACGAGGGGTTCCCATGCCACGCATCCTCCACGCCGCAGCCCTCCTCCTCGCCCTCGGCGCGGGCGCGGCCGAGGCCAAGGTCGTCCGCCTGGAGATCGCGTCCAAGCAGCCCTACGGCACGTTCGCGGCGGGGGCCTATGCGCGCTGGGAGGGGCGCGTCGTCGGCGAGCTGGCGCCCGGCGAGGCCGGCATTCCCGATCTCGACAGGGCGACGCGCAACGCCGCCGGCAGGGTCGAGTACGCGGCGCGGGTGATCCTGTTCCTGCCGGTCGATGCGGCCGCCGGCAACGGCGCGCTGCTGGTCGACGTGCCCAACCGCGGCAAGGCCTACGCCCACGCGCTCTACAACAGCCCGCGGGCGCTGCCGATTGCGTCGGGCAACCTCGATGCCGGCACCGGCTTCCTGGAGGATCGCGGCTACCGGGTCGCCGAGGTGTACTGGGAGCTCGGCCAGGGCGCCGACCTGCCGTCCTTCACCGACGGCGAGGGACAGCGGCGCTTCGTCGAGGGGGTCGGCTTCGCCATCGTGCGCGATACGGCCGACTTCCTCGCCCACGCGGCGGCCGATGCCGCGGGCACGCCGAACCCGCTCGCCGGCAGCGTGAGCCGGACGCTCGCCACCGGTAAGTCGCAGGACGGGCGCTTCCTGAAGACCTTCCTGCTGCACGGCTTCAACCGCGCCGACGGCCGGCGCGTCTTCGACGGGATGCACGTCTTCGTCTCGGGCGCGGGGCTGCTGCCGATCCTGCGATCGGGCACCGGGCCGGGATCGAGCGCCGACGGCGCGCCGAATTTCGCCGATCCGGAGTTTCCCGGCGTCCACGACGGGCCGCTGACCATCGGCGCGATCGTCGCCGCGGCCGAGGCGCGGGGCGAGGTGGCGCCGAAGGCGATGCTCCTGAATTCGACCACGGATTACGCGTCGCTGCGCGCCTCGCTCGGCCGCACCGGCGCCACCGGCACCGAAGACCTCGCGCTGCCGGCCAACGTCCGGATGTACGACGTCGCCGGCGCCTCGCACGTCACCGTGGTCCGGGCCGAGGCCTGCAGCCTGCCGCCGGGCCGCCTCGACTGGGCTCCCGTGGCCCGGGCCACGCTCCAGCGCCTCGACGGCTGGGTCGCGCAAAACCTCGCCCCGCCCGAGACCCGGCTGATGCCGCTGGTGCCGGCCACCGGCGACGCGAGCGTGCTGCAGGCGCCCAGGACCCTGCAGGGGGCGGTCGTCCAGGTGCCGCGGCGCGACGCCGACGGCAATCCCGTCGGCGGCGTGCGCCTGCCCGACATCGCGGCGCCGCTCGGCGTCCACGGCCTGCAGAACGCGCCGCTGTCCACCTTCACCTGCTCGCTCGTCGGCGCCTACCGGCCCTTCCCGCGACGGGCGACCGAGGGCGGGCCGCCGTCGCTGGCCGAGCGCTACCGGAGCCAGGCCGACTACGTGAACCGGGTGCGCGAGGCCGCCCGGGAGGCCGAGGCCCAGGGCTTCCTGCTGCCGGAGGATGCGGCGGTCATCGTCGACGCCGCCGCCGCGGACCCGATTTTCGGCGGGACGGGGCCGACGGCGGCCCCGCGCTGATTGCGGCCGGCGGGGCGGGTGCTACGGTCCGCCCGGCATTTGCGCCACGCGAATCGCCGGCTCGGCCCCGAGGGGCCGACCGGCGCGACAGGGCGAGGACGATCATGCTGGGATCGGGGTTCGGGCGTCGGATCGGCCTGCTGGCCGGGCTCCTGATCGCGGCGCCGTCGACGACGCCGTCCTTCGCGCAGGCGCCGGCGCCCGCCGCCCGTGCCGTCCCCAGGCC
>NZ_VRVH01000245.1:0-6928 GCF_008040095.1 Methylobacterium sp. WL6
GGTAGGACGAGGCGGCCAGGCCGACGTCAAACTCGGTGAAGCTCATCGGCGCCTTGCGCAGCGCCCCGACCAGCGCCCCGGCGAGCGCGGCCGTGCCCAGGATCGCCACGCGCAGGCAGGGGCCGAGGCGGCGGGCTCCGGAACGGGCGGCCAAGGAATGGCGGGGCGGGAGGCGACCGGTCTTGCGGACGTCGGGGCGAGGCTTCATGGGGAGCATCCACGGTGATGCCGCCATCAAAGCCCGCAACGATGAAAGCTCGGCCGAACCTTTTGTTGGTCTCCGCCGTTCTGAACAGCAGTCTCGAGTCAAGGTAAACACAGTCATGGCGACCAAAGTCGAGACGGCCTCGGGCGAGAAGACGCCCGAGCGCGCCCCCATGGGCACGGTCGTCGACACCGACATCTCGGCGCGACTGGACCGGCTGCCCTGGGGCCGGTTCCACGTCCTCGTCATCGTGGCGCTCGGCATCACCTGGGTGCTCGACGGGCTCGAGGTGACGCTCGCCGGGGCGCTGGTCGGGGCGCTGCGCAAGGCGCCGATGAGCTTCACCGAGTTTGACGTCGGCCTGGCCGCCTCGTCCTACCTCGTCGGCGCGGTCACGGGGGCGCTCGGCTTCGGCTGGCTCACCGACCGCATCGGCCGCAAGAAGCTGTTCTTCATCACGCTTGCCCTCTACCTCGCAGCGACCGCGGCGACGGGCCTGTCGTGGAACGTCTATTCCTTCTGCATCTTCCGCTTCCTCACCGGCGCCGGCATCGGCGGCGAGTACACCGCGATCAACTCGACGATCCAGGAGCTCGTCCCCGCCCGCGTGCGCGGCTGGACCGATCTCGTCATCAACGGCTCGTTCTGGATCGGCGCGGCGCTCGGCTCCTTCCTGTCGATCGTCCTGCTGAAGCCCGAGGTGATCGACCCGGCCTGGGGCTGGCGCGTCGCGTTCTTCACCGGCGGCGCCATCGGCCTCGTGATCCTGCTGCTGCGCACCTGGATCCCCGAGAGCCCGCGCTGGCTCGCGACGCACGGCTACACGGCGGAAGCCGACCGGGTCGTCACCGGCATCGAGAAGCGCTTCACCGACGAGGGCCACACCCTGCCGCCGGTCGACGCGGGCAAGCGCATGAAGCTGCGCACCCGCAGCCACACGCCGCTCTCGGAGGTGTTCGGGACGATGTTCGGCACCTCGCGCCGGCAGACGTTCGTTGGGCTGTCGCTGATGATCGCGCAGGCGTTCTTCTACAACGCGCTGTTCTTCACCTACGCCCTGGTGCTGGAGCGCTTCTACGGCGTGCCCGGCGGCAGCGTCGGCTGGTACCTGCTGCCGTTCGCGCTCGGCTCCTTCCTCGGGCCGGTGCTGCTGGGGCGCCTGTTCGACACGGTCGGCCGCCGCCCGATGATCGCCTTCACCTACGGCATCTCCGCGCTGCTGCTCGCGGGCGCGGGGTACCTGTTCAAGATCGAGGTGTTCGGCGCCTGGGCGCAGACCGGCGTCTGGATGGTGGTGTTCTTCTTCGCCTCCGCCGCCGCGAGCGCCGCCTACCTCACGGTGGCTGAGACCTTCCCGCTGGAGATCCGGGCGCTGGCCATCGCCGGCTTCTACGCGATCGGCACCGGCATCGGCGGCGTGTCTGGGCCGCTGCTGTTCGGCTCGCTCGTCGAGACCGGCTCCCGCGACGCGGTCTTCGGCGGCTACCTCGTCGGCGCCGCGCTGATGGCGGTGGCCTCGATCGTCGGCGGCCTCTTCGGCACGGCGGCCGAGGGGCGGTCCCTGGAGGACGTTTCGAAGCCGCTCGCGGCGGCGTGACGGCTCGTCCCGCGCGCTATGATCTGGCCGGGCGGCGTTGAGATCACGCCCCCCGGCGCCAAACCTGCCCGTGATAGACGAAGGTCTCGCCCTCGCTCGCCAGGGCCGCGAGCCCGGTGAAGGCGGGGTCGTGGACCGTGATGACGCTGGTCGGGATCGCGCGCATCATCGCGGCGAACGGCGCCTTCCGCTCGAAGGAATCGCGGAAGCCGCCCTGCTGCAGCAGCTTGACGATCCGCGGGGCGATGCCGCCGCCGATATAGACGCCGCCGGTGGCCAGGAACGTCAGGGCGAGGTCGCCGCAGACCCGGCCGAGCACGCGCCCGAACAGCTCCAGCGCCTCGGCGGCATGCGGGTCGGAGGCGTCGAGCCCGGCCTGGGTCACCGCCGCCGGCTCGATCTTCTCCGGCGGCTCGCCGGTCCTGACGTGGCGCACCGCGGCGTGCAGGCGGGCGAGGCCGGGGCCGGAGAGCACGGTCTCGACGGTGATCCGGTCCTCGACGCGCTCGAGCGCGTGCCAGACCTTCTCTTCGAACGCGTCGGCGGGGCCGATATCGGTGTGGCCCGCCTCGGTCGAGACGATCGCGAGGCGATCCGAATACGGCACCAGGGCCGCGGCGCCGAAGCCGGTGCCGGGCCCGAGCACGACGCGGGCGCCCCCGGGCGCATGCCCGGTCGGCCCGATCGGGGTCAGGTCGTGCGGCGCGATGCCGGCGGCGCCGGCGGCGACCGGGACGTAATCGTTCACGACGACGGACGAGTCGAGGTCGAAATCGGCGCCGATTTTCGCGCCCTCGATCACCCAGTGGGCATTGGTGAGCTGCACCTTCGGGCCGTCGACCCGGCCGGCGATGGCCAGGATCGCCGAGCGCGGCGGCTTTCCGCCTCCATCGCCCTGCTTGGCCAGCGCCGCGCGGATGGCGCTCGACGGGTCGGGGTGGCGCGCCGTCTCCTCGTGCGAGAGCGGGCGCGGCGCGGCGCCCTTGGAATCGACCACCGCGAACCGGGCGTTGGTGCCGCCGATATCGCCGACGAGGACCGGAAACGCGAACATGCGGTACCCTTTCCCGATCGACGCGGGCCGTCCCGGCCGACGCGTCGCTGTCTGTCCGATGGAGCCGCCGGCGCGGCTCAGGCCGCCCGCAGCGTGTCCGGGTCGATGATCCCGCCCGCCGCCCAGCTGCCAAGCAAGGCGTGCACCGCGTTCGGGTCGGCCAGGCGCCGCGCGGCCGCGGTCTCGCCGGGCCCGATGCGGATGCCGAGGCCGCCATACGCCGCGACGCTGGCGAACGCGATCTCGTCGGTGCGGTCGTCGCCGAGGAACACCGCGCGGCGGCCGGCATAGGGGGCGTGCTCGAGGAAGGCGCGGATCGCGTGCGCCTTGGTGGCCGAGGCCGGCACGATCTCGCCGACCGCCTTCCCGAGCTGGAGCCGGTACTGGCCCGACAGCTCGGTGGCGATCGCCGTGACCGCGGCCTCCGCCCGCTCGGCATCGGCCGGGTTCGCCAGGCGCCAGTGCACGGCGACCGAGGCGCCCTTGTCCTCGATCAGCACCGCGTCGAGGTCGGCGACCAGGGCCCGGAGCCGAGGCATCCGCGCACGCAGCTCCGGATGGTCGTCCGGGCTGCCGCCGGTGAGGACGCCGTCGACCCGGCGCTCGACCCCGTGCAGCCCGGCGACGTCGAAGGCGGCGGGTGCGAGGAAGTCGTCGATCACCGAGACCGGGCGCCCGGTCACGATCGCCAGCGCCCCGTCGAGCCGGGCGTGCAGCGCCTGGAGCATCGGCACCAGCCCGGGCTCGACCCGGACGAGGTCCGGCCGCGGCGCGATCTCGACCAGGGTGCCGTCGAAATCGAGGAAGAGGGCGATGGGCGTGTCCAACGGCGGCGCTCCGGGCTGTCGGGTCGGGGCTAGCACGCCGCGCGTTTTCGGCAAACGCATCTTCGCGGCGCCCTATGTTTCGGACGAGACGAACCGAGGACGACGCGATGCATCCGACCCCATCCCCGACGAAGCCCGGCGAGGAGAGCGTGTGGGCCTATCCGCGCCCGCCCCGGCTGGAGCCGGTCGCCGCGACGCTGAAGGTCGTCCTCGGCGGCCGCACCATCGCCGAGACGCGGGCCGGGTTTCGCGTGCTCGAGACCAGCCATCCGCCGACCTACTACTTCCCGCCCGCCGACGTCGCCGAGGGCGTGCTCGGGCCGGCGCACCGGGCCGGGATCTGCGAATGGAAGGGCCGCGCGGTGCTGTTCGACGTGACGGCGGGCGGCGCAGCGATTCCCGGCGCGGCTGTTCCCGGTGCCGCTTGGGCCTATCCCGATCCGACGCCGGATTTCCGCGCCATCGCCGGCTACGTCGCCTTCTATGCCGGCCCGATGGAGGCCTGCACCGTCGGCGGCGTTCGCGCGGAGCCGCAGCCGGGCGGCTTCTACGGCGGCTGGATCACCCCCGGCATCGTCGGCACGTTCAAGGGCGGGTCCGGAACGATGGGCTGGTGAGCCTCGGGAGCTGTCCCGCCGCCCCAGGACCGCTACATCGGGCGCCGGGAACAAGGAGCACGGCATGAGCGATGCGATCGACGGAAGGCCGCAGGACGTCGGCATCGACCCGGGACGCCTGGAACGGATCGACGGCTGGATGCGCAGCCTCGTCGCGGAGCGCAAGCTCGCCGGGTTGTCGGTGAGCGTGGCGCGGCGCGGGCACACGGTGTTCCAGCGCGCCCACGGCCTCGCCGACCTCGCCCGCAGGACGCCGTTCACCACCGACACGGTGACGCGGATCTACTCGATGACCAAGCCGCTGACCTCGGTCGCGGTGATGCAGCTCTACGAGGAGGGCCGGTTCCAGCTCGACGACCCGGTCGCGCGCTTCCTCCCGGAGTTTTCCGAGATGCGGGTCGCGACCGGCGGCAACCGCGCCAAGCTCGAGACCGAGCCGGCCCGCCGCCCGATCACCATCCGCGACCTGCTCACCCATACCGGCGGCCTGACCTACGGCTTCATGGAATCGACCCTGGTCGATGCGCTCTACCGCCAGCAGGGCGCCGACTTCCTGCGCCCGGATGCGAGCCTCGCCGAGGTGGTTGCGACCGTGGCCCGGCTCCCGCTCCTGTCGCAGCCCGGCGAGGCGTGGAACTACAGCGTCTCGACGGACGTGCTCGGCCACCTCGTGGCCGTCGTCTCGGGGCGCGACTTCGCGGATTACCTGCGCGACGCCGTGCTCGCGCCGCTCGGGATGATCGATACCGATTTCTTCGTGAGACCCGAGAACATGGGGCGGTTCGCCGCGAACTACGTCTACGACCGCACGCGCACGCTGACGCTCTACGACGACGCGGTCGAGACCCATTTCGCCAAGCCTCCGGCGATCGCCGGCGGCGGGGGCGGCCTCGTCTCGACGGCCTCCGACTACCTGCGCTTCTGCCGGTTCATCCTGAACAAGGGCGAGCTCGACGGCGCGCGCCTGCTCGGGCGCAAGACGGTCGAGCTGATGACGATGAACCACCTGCCCGGCGACCTCGCCGCGGTCGGCACGCCGCGCTTCGCGGAATCGTCCTATCACGGCATCGGCTTCGGGCTCGGCTTCTCGGTGATGCTCGATCCGGCCAAGGCCCAGATCGTCGGCACGCCGGGCGAGGTCGCCTGGGGCGGCATGGCCTCGACCGCGTTCTGGGTCGATCCGGCCGAGGAGCTCGCGGTGGTGCTGCTGACGCAGCTCGTCCCGTCCTCGGCCCTGCCGATCCGAAAGGAGCTGCGGGTGCTGACCTACGCCGCGCTGACCGATTGACATGGGATCGAGGCGCGGGGGAGCATTCTCGGGCGAGGCGGATGCCCACGCGCGTGAGGATAACGCGACCACACGACGAAACAGAGCGTCTCCCGTGATCCAGGGATCACGGGAGACGCTCTCGTGGTCGACAGCGCCTTCGTTCTGCGGCGCCTATTCGTCGGCGGGCGCGGCCGCGGGCGGCGTGCCGGCGGCCGGAGCCGGGGCCGGCTTCGCGCCGGGCTTCGCCGCCGCGGGCTTGGCGGCCATGTATTCCGGATCGGTGCGCGGGCCTCCCGGACCGTTCGTCGGCCCGGTCATCTGGCCGGCGACCACGTCGGTCACGCGGTTCCAGGTCTGCGACTTGCACAGGAAGGCGATCAGGCAGCCGCGGACGGTCAGCTCCTCCGGGGTGTCGGACCAGATCGTCACGTCGTAGGACTTGCCGTCCTCGGAATTGTAGATCTTGCCCTCGTAATGGGCGTCGGCGTTCGGCTTCAGCCCCATGATGAGCTGGTGGCCCAGCGATGCGCGCGTCTGCTTGCTCGCGTCGGGGTTCTTGAAGTCGACCCGCGGCTGGCCCTTGTCGTTGAGCGGCACCTTCAGCCACACGACGTAGCCGCACAGGCTCTTGTTGCTCGGGCCGCACTTCTCCACCCGGATGCGGGCACGCCCGTCCTCGGTAAGCCACGTGCCGCTCGGGTCCGCGGGCGTCGCCGCGTGCGCGATGCCCGAGAGCATGGCCAGCGCCATCGCACGCCCGGCCCAGGCGCCGATTCCCGCGCCGATCCGTCGAACCGTCATACCCACTACTCCTTCCGCGCGCCCGCGCCGTGGCCTTCGCCCCGCCCGCGTGCCCAATCTCTGGGCCCCGCCATCCGCTCGGAACATGACGGGATCATGGCCGTGCCTCGGCGCGCCGTGCCGCACGGCCGATGACGGGAGCGACCCGCTTCGGCTAAGCCTGCCATCCATGATCGTTCGCCCCCGTCCCAACCTCTTCGCCATCCTGTTCACCCTGCGCGGCTCGATCCTGCCGCGGGTGGCGCTGAAGGTCCTCGGGCTGACGGCCTTCGCCGCGCTGGTGGTCGCGGTCGAGCAGCGCGTTCCGGAACGGTTTCCGGTGACGGCCGGGATCGGCCCGTTCACCCTGATCGGGCTGGCGCTCTCGATCTTTCTCAGCTTCCGCAACAACGCCTGCTACGAGCGCTGGTGGGAGGCCCGGAAGGCGTGGGGCGCGCTGATCGTCGAGATGCGCGGCTTGAGCCGGACTCTGGTCGCCCTCCTGCCCGGCCCCGAGCACGATGCGGTCCGCCGCACCGGCCTGCGCCGGCTCGCGGGCTTCGGCCACGGCCTGCACG
>NZ_VRVH01000246.1:0-6902 GCF_008040095.1 Methylobacterium sp. WL6
GAGCGGCGGGGATTGCCGCGGCCGGCGGCGCGGCGGGCGTGGTGCTGCGCGCCGGCGGATCGGTCCAGGCGCCGTTGGGGGCGGTCTGCGCGGAGGCGGCCGTCGTGCCGAGCGCTAGGCTCAGCATCAGGGTCGCCCAGAGGATTCCACCGGCTCCGATCGACATCGCGCACTCCCTGGCGGATGGCGGCGGCAGCGCGGACGACGCTGCCTGCCTCGGCACAATTCTTACCGAGATCTTACGACAGCGTCCACGAGGATTGTCCTCGCCCGGTGCCGCGCGGCACGCGATCAACAACGTACCCGCGGCAACCAGTGCACGGCGATCGGGCCTGCGCCCGAATGCCGTCCGGCGCTACTCCGCCGGCACGCCGTGCCCGCCCGGCGCCCGCACCGCCGGGGTCGCGGCATCGGCCTTCTCGCCGGCGAGCACGTCCTTGCGGCGGAAGAGCCGCATCACGACCACGAAGAACACCGGTACGAAGAACACCGCCAGGATGGTCGCCGAGATCATGCCGCCCATCACGCCGGTGCCGATCGCCTGCTGGCTCTTCGAGGCGGCGCCGGTGGCGATGGCGAGCGGCACCACGCCGAAGATGAAGGCGAGCGAGGTCATCACGATCGGGCGGAACCGCAGCGTCGCCGCCTCGATCGTCGCGTCGACGATCGAGGTGCCCGGCTTCCACAAGTCCTTGGCGAACTCCACGATCAGGATCGCGTTCTTGGCCGACAGGCCGATGATCGTGATCAGCCCGATCTTGAAGTAGACGTCGTTGGGCAGGCCGCGCAGGTAGACCGCCGCCACCGAGCCGATGACGCCGAGCGGGATCACCAGCAGCACCGAGACCGGGATCGCCCAGCTCTCGTAGAGCGCGGCCAGGCACAGGAACACGATCAGCACCGAAAGCGCGAGCAGCAGCGAGGCCTGGGAGCCGGCCTGCTTCTCCTGCAGCGACTGGCCGGTCCAGGTGTAGCCGAAGCCCTTGGGCAGCTGGCCCATCAGCCGCTCCATCTCGGCGATCGCGTCGCCCGACGTGTAGCCGGCGTTGGGCTCGCCGGTGATGCGGACCGACTGGTAGCCGTTGAAGCCGACGATCTGCTGCGGCCCGACGCTCCATTTCAGGTCGGCGAAGGAGGACATCGGCACCATCGTGCCGGAGGCGTTCTTCACCCCGTAGTTCAGGATGTCGGTCGCCTGCATCCGCTGGAGATCCTCCGACTGGACGATCACGCGCTGCATCTTGCCCCGGTTCGGGAAGTCGTTGGTGTAGACCGAGCCGAGGTTGACCTGGATCGTCGCGTTGATGTCCTCGAACTTCACCCCGAGCGCGGCGGCCTTCTCGCGGTCGATGACGAGCTCGGCCTCGGGCGCCGGCGGCAGGCCCTCGATCTTCATCTTCTGCAGCACCGGGCTCTGCATCGCGAGCTTCAGGAGCTGTTCCTGCGCGGCGAGCAGCGCCGAGTAGCCCTTCTGCGCCCGGTCCTGGAGGCGGAACGAGAAGCCGGCGGCGTTGCCGAGGTTGTCCACCGGCGGCGGCTCCTGCGCGTCGACGATCGCGTCGCGATAGCCGGAGAGCGCCTTGTTGGTTCCGGCCACGAGCGCCGAGGCCGCGTTCGCCGCGTCGCGCTCGCCCCAGGGCTTCAGCGTCACGAAGGCCTGGCTGGTGTTCGAGCCCTGGCCGGAGAACGAGAAGCCGTTCAGCATCGTCACCGTGGCGACGCCGGGCTGGGCCAGCAGATGCTCCTCGACCTTGCGCACGGCGGCCTGCGTCCGGTTGAACGAGGCGCCGGGCGGGGTCTGGATGTCGACGGTGAAGAAGCCCTGGTCCTCCAGCGGCAGGAAGCCCTCGGGCAGCCGCGCGAAGGCGAAGGCGACGCCGGCGACGAGCGCGAGGTAGACGATCATCACCCGGCCGGACTTCTTGATGAACCACGCGGTGCCGCGGCCGTAGCGCTTGGTCTCGCGGTCGACGATGCGGTTGAACCAGCCGAACACGCCGCCCTTGGAATGGCCATGGCCCTTCGCGACCGGCTTCAGCAGTGTCGCGCACAGGGCGGGGGTGAGCGAGAGCGCGAGCACCGCCGAGAAGGCGATCGAGGTCACCATCGCGATCGAGAACTGGCGGTAGATGATGCCGACCGAGCCGGGAAAGAACGCCATCGGGATGAACACCGCGATCAGCACCAGGGTGATGCCGATGATCGCCCCGGTGATCTGGTCCATCGCCTTCTTGGTCGCGTCCTTCGGCGACAGGCCCTCCTCGGTCATGATGCGCTCGACGTTCTCGACCACGACGATGGCGTCGTCGACGAGGATGCCGATGGCCAGCACCATGCCGAACATCGTCAGCACGTTGATGGAGAAGCCCGCGAGCAGCATCGTGCAGCAGGTGCCCATCAGGGCGATCGGCACGACGATGGTCGGGATCAGGGTGTAGCGGATGTTCTGCAGGAACAGGAACATCACCACGAAGACGAGCACCACCGCCTCGACGAGGGTGTGCAGCACCTTCTCGATCGAGGCCTTCACCGCGGGGGTGATGTCGTAGGGGATGTCCCACTTCAGGCCCGGCGGAAAGAACTGCGACAGCTCCTCCATCTTCTTGCGGATGGCGCCCGCCGTCTCCAGGGCGTTGCCGTCGGGCGCCAGCGTCACCGAGATGCCCGCGGCCTGGCCGCCGTTGAGGCGGGTCGAGAACTGGTAGGCATCGCCGCCGAGCTCGATCCGCGCGACGTCGCGCAGGCGCACGTTCGAGCCGTCCGAGTTGGCGCGCAGCACGATCGCGCCGAAGTCGTCGACCGAGGCGAGCTGGCCCTTGACGATGATCGGCGCGGTGATCGCCTGGCTGTACGGGCTCGGCTGCGCGCCGACGGCGCCGGACGCCACCTGGATGTTCTGGTTGCGGATCGCGTCCGTCACGTTCTCGGCGGTGAGCGAGAGCCCGCGCAGCTTGTCCGGGTCGACCCAGATGCGAAGGCTGCGCTCGGTCGAGTACAGCGTCGCGCGCCCGACCCCGGGAATGCGGCGGATCTCGTTGATGACGTTGCGGATGAGGAAGTCGCCGAGCCCGATCTCGTCCATCTTCCCGTCGGTCGAGACCAGGGTGATGATGTTGAGGGTGGCGGCCGACGCCTCCTCGACCAGGATGCCCTGCTGGCGGACTTCGGCCGGGAGGCGCGCCTCGACGCGCTTGAGGCGGTTCTGCACCTCGACCGAGGCCAGCGCCGGGTCGGTGCCGGGCTGGAAGGTGGCGGTGATGTTGACGGCGCCGAACGAGTCGCTCGTCGACTCGAAGCTCATGATGTTGGCCGCGCCGTTCAGCTCGTCCTCGATCAGCCGGGTCGTGCCGGTGTAGAGGCTCTCCACCGAGGCGCCGGGATAGGCGGTCGACAGGGCGATCGCCGGCGGCGCGATCACCGGATACTGCGCCACCGGCAGCAGCGGCAGCGCGAGCGCGCCGCCGAGGATGATGAACAGCGCGACGACCCAGGCGAAGACCGGCCGGTCGATGAAGAAGCGTGCCATGGATGTTCCGGATCAGCCTGTCGGGTGGTCGGTCGTCGGCGCGTCGTGATCAGCGCAACTTGCTCAGCGCGTCTTGGCGGCGGCCTCGGCCTTGCCGTCCGAAGCTTTGCCGTCCGAAGCCTTGATCGCGCCGGCCTTCGCCGCGCTCGCCTTGGCTTCGGCGGCCCGGGCCTCGGCGGCCTTGGCCTCGGCCATCTTGGCTTCGGCGACCTTCGCCTCCGCTTCGGCGACCTCGTCGACGTCGTGCGGCATGGCCTCGGCGGTCTCGTGCGGCGGCGTCTTGTCCACCGGCTTCACCTGCTGGCCGGCGACGATCTTCTGGAAGCCCTCGATCACCACCCGCTCGCCGGCCTTGAGGCCGTCGCGGATCAGCCAGTTGGTGCCGACCACCGGGCCGACCTCGACCGGCTGGAGCATGACCTTGTCGTCCGCCTTGACGACCCAGACCTCGGCCTTGCCGTCGTTGGTGCGCTGGATCGCCTGCTGCGGCACCGCGATCGCATCGGAATCGATGCCCTGCTTGATCCGGGCGCGCACGTACATGCCGGGGAACAGCTCGTCGTGCGGGTTGGGGATCTGCACGCGCAGCGTCACCTGGCCGGTGCTCGGGTCGGCGGTGACGTCCGAGAACAGGAGCCGGCCCGCCATCGGGTAGAGGGCGCCGTCGTCCATGATCAGGTGGACGTTGGCGGAATCGCGCTCCAGCCGCGAGAGCTCGCCGCTGGCCAGATCGCGCCGGAGCTTGTTCAGCTCGCCGACCGACTGGGTGATGTCGACGTAGATCGGGTCGAGCTGCTGGATCGTGGCGAGCACGCCGGTGGTGCCGGATTCGATCAGGGTGCCCTCGGTGAGCAGCGCCCGGCCGATGCGGCCCGAGATCGGCGCGCGCACATCCGTCCAGTCGAGGTTGAGCTTGGCCCGGTCGCGGGTCGCCCGGGCGCCGGCGACCTCGGCCTCCGCCTGCTTCTTGCCGGCGAAGGCGGTGTCGTACTGGGCCTGGCTCGCCGACTGGCGGGTGAGCAGCGTCTCGAGGCGCTCGGCCTGCTGGTTGGCGAGGACCAGGGCCGCCTCCTGACGCGCCAGCGCGGCCTCGGCGCTCATCAGATCGACCTGATACGGTGCCGGGTCGATCTTGTAGAGGACGTCGCCCTCCTTGACCTGGCTGCCCTGCTCGAACAGCCGCTTCACCACGAGGCCGGAAACGCGGGACCGCACCTCGGCGATCCGCATCGGCGCGACGCGGCCGGGCAGGTCGCGGACGTAGGGGATCGCCTGGGGCGCCACCGTGACGATGCTGACCTCCGGCGGCGGAGGCGGGACCGGGGCCGAGGCCTGCTTCTGGTTGCAGGCGGAGAGCGCGACGAGAAACACCCCGAAACCGAGCGAGGCAGGGCGCATCCGGCGGGCGGACAGGGAGAAGGTCAAGGTCGGGTCGCTCCTGCGAAACGCATCTCGGGGAAGGCCGAGGCGAGGCTCGGCCGTCCGGTGTGTGTCGGTGGCGCGTGGTGCCGGATCGTTCGGCAACGGTCGCCCGCTCGAGGGGTCGGGGCAACCGCGAGGACAGCGCGAGACCCCCGCTTTCGCAGGACATCTTGGCGATCCCGCGACGACGGGCGGAAAGTCCGCGCCGTCGGCCCTTCAGGCGAGCCGGGGCGGGCGGTCGGGCGGTGCGGAAGCCCGGGCGCGCACGACGGCGCGGCCGCGTGGAACGAAGGCGGATCCGGACAGGCATCGGAGGAGGTGCGGCAGCGGATCGGCGGAGGCCGGGCGTCCGGCCCAATCGTCGGCCTCGACCGCGTGCGGCGCGACCATGTCGACCGAAGCGTCGGCGGCGTCGGCCAGGACCGACCGGGGAGCCGTCAGCGTCGAGCCGCTGCCCGAGACGGCGGCACCGGCCTCCCGAGGGAGACCGACGACGAGCAGCAGCACGCCGACCACGAGAGCGACGAGCACCCGCAGCATCGTGGCACGAGCGGCCACGCGGGCCGGCGCAGCGATTTCGGAGGGGCATGTCACGGCTCCCATAAAGGCTCTGCCCCATCGCGGCACAACCGGCTGCGACATCTTGTCGAGAGGGTCTGCGAGAAATTCGGGAACCAATCGCCCTCCGCCTCCGACCGGGTGGAGGGCTTTCCGGGTCGGCAGGCCGCGATCCGCCCGCAGGAAGTGTTGCGGCGATCCCACAGGCGGCGCGTTCCGGGCCCCCAACGCATCCGACGTCCGCCGCTTGCCGCAATGCCCGCCTATCCGGCGGCGGATCGAACGAACCACCGGAGGACCTGCATGACACGCCGCATCGCCACACTCTGCCTCGCTGCCGGGCTCGCGCTCGGCGCCGGCGCGGCGCACGCGAACCCGTTCGATGCCGGGCCGATCGCCGACTTCATGAACATCTTCCGCACCCAGGCGATCCCGCGCGAGACCATCGCCTGGAAGGGGAAGGAGAAGCCCGGCACCATCGTCGTCTCGACGAGCCAGCGCCGGCTCTTCTACGTGCTCGGCGGCGGCGAAGCGGTGCGCTACGGCGTGGGCGTCGGGCGCGAGGGCTTCTCGTGGTCGGGCGAGAAGAGCGTCACGATGAAGAAGGAATGGCCGTCGTGGCGGCCGCCGTCGCAGATGCTCGCCCGCCGCCCGGACCTGCCCCGCTTCATGGCCGGCGGCCAGGACAACCCGCTCGGGGCCCGGGCGATGTATCTCGGCTCGTCGCTCTATCGCATCCACGGCTCCAACGAGCCCGAGACCATGGGCGCCGCCGTCTCTTCCGGCTGCATCCGGATGACCAACAAGGACGTGGTCGACCTCTACGATCGCGTCCGCGTCGGCACCAAGGTGATCGTTCGCAACTGATGGTTGATGGCGGCGGGATGGGGCGCCGGTCTTCGTCCCGCCGTTACGAAGGGCTTCGCCTGGGTAGCCGTCGCCTCGACCGACAAAATTACAATTCAAGATTGTAATTTTAAGTCTTTGACAGCGTTTGCCGTGAAATTCTGCCGTCCGCGCCCGATCGGGCGTCCGGGACGGTTTCGCATGGCGGATGATCGAGCAGGCTCAGCGGCGATGCGCGACGCGCGGACGGCGTCGGTCGAGGCGTCGCTGCAGGGCCTGATCGACCTGGCCGCGGACCTGCTCGAGGCGCCGATCGCCGCCATCCTCGGCGCCGGGGCGCCGATCGGGCCGCGAGCGGAGGAAGCGAACGCGCTCGCGCCCTTCCGCGACCGTGCGATCGCCCGGGGCGACGTCCTCGTCGTCCCCGACGCGGCGATCGATCCGCAGTTCCGTGCCGGCTCCGCCGGCCGCGGCGCGATCCGCTTCTTCGCCGGCGCGCCGCTGATCGACCGCGACGGCACCTGCCTCGGCGTGCTGTGCGTCGCCGACC
>NZ_VRVH01000247.1:0-6895 GCF_008040095.1 Methylobacterium sp. WL6
TGTGCGTTGGTGTTTCATGGCCCGCGCACTTCTTCCCGACGATCTCTGGGACGAGATCGCCCCGCTGCTTCCGCCTCCCCGACCCCGTCCGAAAGGCGGTCGACGGCCTATCAAGAACCGGGCGGCCCTGACAGGCATCCTGTTCGTGCTGCGCTCTGGATTGCCCTGGGAGATGCTGCCGGCCGAGATGGGCTGTGGCTCGGGCATGACGTGCTGGCGCCGCCTGCGGGACTGGCAGGCGGCGGGCGTCTGGATCCGCCTGCATCAGGTGCTGCTGGGGCGACTTTACGAAGTCGGCCAGCTCGACTGGAGCCGGGCCAGCCTGGACAGCGCGTCTGTCCCGGCGAAAAAAGGGGCTCTGCCACAGGCCCGAACCCGACGGATCGCGGCAAACCGGGCACCAAGCGCCACCTCGTCGTCGATGCCCGCGGCACGCCCCTCGGCCTGACCTTCACGGGGGCCAACCGCCACGACAGCGTGATGATGGCCCCGACCCTCGATGCGATCCCGCCCGTGGGCAGCGGCCGGCGCGGTCGCCCACGCCGCCGTCCCCACAAGCTTCATGCCGACAAGGCCTACGACGCCCGTGCCCGTCGCCAGGAGTGCCGCGCCCGTGGGATCGTCCCTCGCATCGCTCGGCGCGGGATCGACAGCAGCGAGAAGCTTGGGCGTCACCGTTGGGTAGTCGAGCGCACCCATGCCTGGTTCAACCGTTTCCGACGCCTGCCCGTACGCTACGAGCGCCGCGCCGACATCTACGAGGCCTTCACCAACCTCGCCGCCAGTCTCATCACCCTCAACCAAATCAGGCGGTTCTGTTAGGCGCTCTAAGTCGGGTCGAAACCAGCTGGCTTGTGTGTCTGAAAATCAGTCGTTTACCCTACGTCAGCCCTATCGCCGTCCGTGATGTCATCCCCCAATTCAGTCACACCGACGGCCTGTTGGCCGTTGCAGGGACCTATGGCGCCAAAGTCGGGCAGCGCGCCCCTGTTGGCTGTGTCGGCGCAGCGAAGGCCCGGTGGTTGTTCGAGAGCAGCGCGTCGCGGGTGCGAGCAGAAGTGCCCACCCTGATCCTGTCGCGGTTCGGTGCCGGTGCAGGCTTGTTGGCGGACTATGGATTGTCGGCAGCTCAGTGATGGGCAGGGGCAAACCAGCCTCAGTGCGTGTGGTGTGATTACTCTCGAATGGTGGGCTTTCGCTGGTCCTATTGTGGCAACGTGTGGCTCCCTGTGGCCCGCTTGGTGAGGGCCATCACAGCTCCGCGGCAAGGCTACGGTCGTGCACGGTAAGGTACAGCAGCGTCACGGTAAGGAGCACGGTAGGAGTAGGCGTATCACACCACACGCACTGAGAGCTGCTGGCGGGTACCATGTTGTCGAGGGAAGCACGCCTCGCTACAGCGCACCATGCACAAGCTCGACGCCCTCCTAGACCGTCTCAAGGCCCATCAGCGGGCGATGATCCTGGCAGCGGCCGACCACGAGATATTGCCGGCCACGAGCGTCCTGAGGCAGATCGCCGAGCTTGAGAACGCCATTGCGGCAGTGGAAGCAGTTGCCGACGAGGAACAGGGTCGGCAGGACCGGTAGAGCCGGCGACGTGAGGGGTCATTCTTCGGCAACCTGTCTCGCCTACCATGAGCCATGCTGCATCAGCAGCCAGCAGGTCTGCCCGATCCGCTGCGGCGGCCCTGCTTGCCCCTTCAAATAGGGTCGCTTACTACCGCTCCGCGAAGCTTGGCCGAATTGCCAAGACGGACGATATGCTGACAGACTCCATCACTGAAATGGTGCGCCGCCGCTGGCAGGCCCCTCGTCCGTTCGAAGGACACACGAAGGAAAGCCTTCTTCGGAAGATCGACAGCCCCGCGGTCCGCGAGGAGGTTAAGGAGCAGGCCCGGCGTGAGCTACAGCTTCGCTCCATGCGCGCCCTGTCCGGTTAGCCGTTCATCTCGTCCGTGCCTTGCCCGTGTCGGTGTTCTCGAAGGCGTCCACCACCGCGCCCTCCCCGCGGCGGATGCTCACTGAACGTGGATGGTCAGCTTCATTTTGGGGTGGATGCCACATCGGATCACAAAGTCGCCTGCCTCGGTCAACGTCAGCGTGCGATTAGTACCGGGCTCCTGGTCACCCCCGTCGAAAGTGAACCGATCCGCTTCAATGAAGGCGTGGTGGACGGCAACATCATCTCCGTTGACGAAGGTGAGTGTATCGCCTCGATGCAGGAACAAGTCAGCTGGATTGTACTGACGCCCCTTTTGTAAAATCACACGGACAGTGCTTGGTAACGCTGCCCATGCCGGTAGAGCCACACTTACGGCTATGACTGAACTTAAGGCAAGCAACGCTAGAATTAGGCAAGTACGCCGCAAACCTTGAAACATAACAAATATCCAATGTGGATAGAATGAGCTGCGGACCTATAAACACTCTCGGCTCGATAAAAATATAACATATGGTTGTCTGGCTAACTTCATTTTAGCAAGGGCATATTATTAGTTTTTTCAGACTATGCATTTCGCCTTTGTAAGTAGCTTGTTGTTCACTATCATCGCGTCACGTACACCTCCTAGCCGGTTGAGCCCTCAACGCTATCGCGGCGGTTGAGGCGGTGATTGGAGAGGAAGCGGACAAGCGGCGGAGATAGTCTCTAGCAGGAGGCTCGCTTGGTCCTGTTGTCGAAGGTTAAGGGGGGGGCAGCTACACGGATCACCGCCGCGAAAAGTGTAGCGTGGCAGCGGTAGCTATCAGAGCAGCACCCAGCACTATGAATATGGCCGCGGTCGGATTATACGGCGGGATGAACTTCAATTCGACAATGAAGGCCACGCCGATGATGCCGCCGCAGACGATCACCAGGGCGTCACGGACCCTATCGGGTTGTTCGCGCTTGCGCATCGCTCTTTGCCTTTAGCGTTCGGCCTACTTCATACGCCACAAACGAAAAAGGCGCGCCGGTTGAGGGCGCGCCATAGGTGCGTTCGTGGTCTCAGGCACGAACTGTATTCAAGATACGAGATACCACCGTTGACCGCTGTAACCAGCCAGACACAGTGGGAACCCGAGGTGTGATGCGCGATGCACCCGCAGTCAGCAGGCCCCCCCCGATCCGCTTCCTACTCTCCGGCCGGCACAATCACGTGCTCTCATGACCCGACTCAAGGCCGACGTCGTGCGCACACGCGCTGACAGAGCAAGAGTCAAGCTGTGTGGATCTGGCACCTGCGCCAGCTCAACCTGTCAGCCGCTGACTAGAAGTAACGGGGGAGTACGCGGGGTTGGGTGTCAGCCGCTGATGTTTCTCAGCTTGGAGAAGGAGGTGCTTTTCAGCGCCCCCTCCGCCGCAACGGAAACCTGGGTCCTACCCGCGAGGACGGTCACGGCGCTCGTTGACGCCGTGTCCGATCTCCCGACGCCTGATTGCGCCTCATACAATCCCGATAGATCTGAGCACCGAGGTTGTAGAGGCTCAGGCCTTTTGGGTTTCGAGCACTGAACACTTGGGCTTTCGCTTCATCTCGGCAAGCCGCATCCTGTGGGCTCTGGATTGGTTCGCTTTGCGCCAAGGCTGTCTTCGTCATGGTGAGGCAAAGAAGCGCGACTACGATGGTTCGGGACATCCAGCCCTCCTACTTCCCGCCCGAGCCTGCATAAGCGTCGATCGCGCGGCGGCAGTTCTCTGTGAGATTGCTACGGTTCTTTTTGAAGCACGCATCCATCGCGGGATCGTCGGAGTCGATGCCACTGCAGAGCTTCAACGCGTCCCCGGTGCAGTACTTCTTCAGGTCTGCGTTGCCGCGCTTCGACTCAGACGCGGCGAGCACCGGTGCGGCAGTGAGGACGAAAGCGAGGGTGAGAGCGAGAGCGCGCATCATGCTATCCAACTGAGAGTATGCGCATGGAACGTCGGGCCGATCGAAACGGCTCCGCTTTATATCTTTTCCATGATCTGGAACTTGCCGACGGGTCACCGTGAACTACCGGCTCCAATAAAGCGCGATAACACCCATCCCCGCTGGCAGGGGCCGGTATACTCTTGGCTCACTGGAAGGACGGCGTAGGTGCGGCAGCTCGTTGTATCGGCGCCGTAGACGATGCCCAACCATCCACCGAGATGCTCGCACACCAGGACCGGTTGGGCGCCGCGAAGGCGATCGATCTCTCTGAAAGGCTCGTTCTCGCCAGGGCCGCTTCGAACTGGGATCACTCCATCGGGCTGATCAGCCAGATCCGTCACGCGGCCCTGTGTTGAGGCAGGCGTCCTTGCCGATCTGGCCCGCAATCATGATTGGGACGTCGAGGCGCGCTTCCTCTCCGTACGCTGTGGTAGCAGTCGCTACGGCGAAGGCAGCGAGCAGGATTTTCGTACGCATGGGATAACCTTTGAGCAGGCTGTAAGCCGGTGCCAATGGTTCCTGTTCCCCGCACCGCCGACCTTTACGTGATCGATCCGGCCCAAGGCTTCACGGCTTGGCACAACGCGGTCAATTCGGAACCACCAAGCAGTCGGTCCCCGAACCCGAGCTTGCCCTGCCGAGTTGAGGAAGCAGCGCCGTTCGGCGTTCGAGGCTTTTCCTATGTTCTTGATCGCGTCCCTCGCGGCGGGCACCTTCGCGCTCGCCAGTTCCTTTTCGCTCATCGCGATGTGGGCGGACTAGAGCCTCGGTCCTAAGTTCGCGTGCGTGTTCAAATCATAGCGGTCGGCACCCATGGTGACGTTCTTCCCATGGTGGCGATCGGCGTCGAGCTGGCGCTCCGCGGTCACGCGGTCACGCTCGCCGCGCCTGCTCCGTTCGCGGCCTCGGCCGTGCGAGCAGGGCTCTCGTTCCATGCACTGTGCACGCAAGCCGAGTACGATCGCCTCATCGGCACACCGAACCTGTGGCGCCCATGGCGCGGCGTTCAGACCATGTTCGAGGCTGTCGCCTCGCTGGCTGAGCCGACCTATCGCTGGCTTGCCGCCGCACAGGCGACGGGTGGAAGCGTCGTGGTCGCTTCCACCCTCGGTCTCGGCGCCCGCGTTGCGCAGGACAAACTCGCGCTACCCGTCGTGGTGGTCCACGTGACGCCGTTCCTAATGGAAAGCCGTTATGCGCCGCCGCGCCTGCCCGGCCTGCCGTTGCCGCGCCTCCTGCCGGCGAGGCTCCGCCATTGGATCGGCAGGGGGGCTGACCGCTACGTGATTGGCCCCGCAGCACTCCCCATTCTGAACGCCTTCCGGGGCACCCTCGGCCTGCCGCCGGTGCAGCGGCTACGCCACTGGTGGAACCTTGCGCCGACCCTCATTCTGATGTTTCCCGGCTGGTACGCGCCGCAGCAGCAGGATTGGCCAGCCCACGCCCTTCAGGTCGGGTTCCCAACTGCCGACCGACTTGGCGACACCCCGGAGCTTCCGGAGGACCTTGTCGCCTTCCTGCGTGCCGGGTCGGTGCCGCTGGTCTTTACCTACGGTTCGGGCATGCGGCAGGGGCGCTCGTTCTTCGAGACGGCCATGCGGATCTGCCGGCGGATGGGCCGCCGGGGCGTATTCCTGGCGCCTCAGACCGGACAGGTTCCATCGAACCTGCCGCCGGGTGTAATTCACGTGCCCTACGCCCCGCTGACAGCTCTGCTGCCGCACGCGGCCGCCTTGATCCATCACGGCGGTATCGGCACCGTGGCGTTGGGGCTCCGGGCTGGTGTACCGCAGCTCATTGTGCCGGTGGCGTTCAATCATTTCGACGAGGCGCACCGGCTTAAAGCCCTCGGCGTGGGCACCAGCCTGTCGCGCCGTCGCTTCACCCCCGCCCGCGGCGCGCGAGTGCTCGGACGCCTACTCGCCAGTCATGACGTGGCGGCGGCGTGTCAGTTACTACGCATCCGGGCCGCGGCCGATGACGGCATTGGCGAGGCTTGCGACGCGATTGAGCGGGCAGGTGGGCTCCAAGTTGGGGGACGCTGACGTGAGTCGATGTTTCCTGCTTCCGCTGATCCGCACCAGCGGTCGCCAAACGATCAGTCCAGAAAAACGCGGACGCCCTCTGTGTTCAGGATGCTCCGCTGGTCGGCACACCAGCGCTCTGGGCCGACCTCCGCGATTTCCTGCGCGAGGCGCTTGCCCTCATTGTCGACAGCGGCCTGTGCCTGCTTCTGCCCAAGGCTTTGATCGAGTGTAGGCCGTACGGTGCTAGATAAACCGTCCGACACCTTGTCGTCGATCGCATAGAACTGCCGGCAGTGAAGGACGATGCCAGCCTGTGCGCCGACGATGCGCACCAGCCCGTCGATCTTCTCGGCTCGCTGCCCGTCGTTGGTTGGCGCGGCCGTGCAAACGCCGGCCGTCAGGATCGTGGCGAAGGCGGCGAGGACATAACGCATTCGAGTAAAATAGCCGCTGGAGTGCCTATGTCGAGATTGCTTCCGGAAACATGGCGGACCTTCGCCTTCAATAATTCGTTGGTCCGTCGAACCAAGGCAAACCGGGGAAAATCGTGATCTGGCAGGGTATGAAAACTGCGCCGCGGGACGGTCAGCGGTTCGTCGCGGGCCTATGGATCGGGCAAGGTGCAGCTGCGAAGTTCGAAATGCATATCATCCGCGCCGACATCCGCGGCGAGGGAGTTCACCCAGAGGATGATCGGGGCTGGTCGTGGAGCGACTACACCCATTGGTTGTCGCTAACTGTGCCGTCGCGGCCGGGTAGTTCAGATCGACCAGCCCCAGGCGGAAAGGGCGCGACGCCTCCCATGATGCATCGAGCTTACGGTGTTGACTGAGCCCGATCACTAGGTGTTTGATCCCGCGGTGTGGTGGTACGGTTGACCACCATGCTGCGAGGGATGCGCTATGGGCCAGGTTCTTCATGGAAGCGCCACCACGACGGAGGCAGTCCGTCGCGCGATCCAGCTACGTGAAGA
>NZ_VRVH01000248.1:0-6863 GCF_008040095.1 Methylobacterium sp. WL6
GGGCTCGCGGTCGCGGCCGCCGCCGTCGCGGCGACGTGGCTGCCGCGCGCCTTCCTGCCGCCGTTCAACGAGGGCTCGTTCACCGTCAACATGGCGTTCAACCCCGGCATCTCGCTGCCCGAGAGCAACCGGATGGGGCTGGTGGCCGAGCGCCTGCTCCTCGAGATCCCGGACGTACGCTCGGTCGGCCGCCGCACCGGCCGGGCCGAGCTCGACGAGCATGCCGAGGGCGTCCACTCCTCCGACCTCGAGGTCGACCTGAAGCCCGGCGCCCGGCCCAAGGACGCCCTCGTCGCCGACATCCGCGCCCGCCTCGCCCTGCTGCCGGTCTCCGTCAACGTCGGCCAGCCGATCTCGCACCGGCTCGACCATATGCTCTCGGGGGTGCGCGCCGAGATCGCGCTGAAGATCTTCGGCGACGACCTCGATACGTTGCGGCGCCTCGCCGACGACCTGCGCCAGCGCCTGTCCGCGATCCCCGGCATCGCCGACCTGCAGGTCGAGAAGCAGGTGCTGATCCCGCAGCTCGAGGTCCGCGTCGACTATGCGCGGGCCGCCCTGTACGGGGTGCAGCCGGCGGCGCTCGTGGACCAGCTGAGCCGGCTGTCGAACGGCCAGGTGGTCTCGCGCGTGGTCGACGGCATCCGCCGCTTCGACGTGGTGATGCGGCTCTCCGACACCCAGCGCACCACCCAGGCGCTCGGCGACCTCCTGGTCGAGACGCCCTCCGGCTGGGTGCCGGCCCGCCAGATCGCCGACATCCGCGAGACCGACGGCCCGAACCAGATCCTTCGCGAGAACGCGCGCCGGCGCATCGTCGTCCAGGCCAACACCGCGCCCGGCGCCGACATGGGCCGGGTCGCCGCCGCCATCCGCCAGCAGGTGGATGCGACCCGGTGGCCGGCCGGGTACGCGACCAGCCTCGAAGGCGCGTTCCAGGCGCAGGGCGAGGCGGCGCGCACCATCGGCCTGCTCTCGCTCGTGTCGCTGGCGCTGGTCTTCACCCTGCTCTACGGCCGCTACCGCTCGGCCGTGCTGACGCTGATCATCCTCGGCAGCATCCCGCTGGCGCTGATCGGCTCGGTGGTCGCCCTGTGGCTCGCCGGGCAGCCGCTCTCGGTCGCCTCGATGATCGGCTTCATCACCCTGACTGGCATCGCGACGCGCAACGGCATCCTCAAGATCAGCCATTGGCTGAACCTCGCGATCCACGAGGACCTGCCGTTCGGGCCGGACCTCGTGATTCGCGGCAGCCTGGAGCGGCTGACGCCGGTGCTGATGACCGCGCTCGCCGCCGGCATCGCGCTGGCGCCGCTGCTCGTCGGCGCCGACGCGCCCGGCAAGGAGATCCTGCACCCGGTCGCCGTGACGATCTTCGGCGGCCTGATCAGCGCGACGCTGCTCGACACGGTGCTGACGCCGATCCTGTTCCTCGGCTTCGGCCGCCGGCCGGTGGAGCGCCTGCGCGCCGCCGCCCGGGCGGAGGCGCCGACCGGGGTTGCGACGGCCGATGCGTTTTGACGGTGCGTCACTTCCCTCCCCCCTCTGCGGGGGAGGGAAGACGCACCTAGTCCTGCTGAACCAATGTCGCCACCCCGTAAAACCCAGGAGCCGACCATGCGCCCCGTCCTCGCCATCGCCCTCCTCCTCGCCCTCGCCGCCCCGGCCCGCGCCGCCGGCCCGAACGGCGGCGTCGTGGTGGTGGCGGACGGGCATCCGATCGAGCTCGTCGCCTCGGAGACCGCGCTGACGTTCTTCGTCACCGACGACGACGGCGGCCCGGCCGCGACCGCGGGGCTGACGGGCAAGGCCTTCGTCCAGACCGGGGCCGGGACCGAGACGGTGCCGCTCGCCGGCGCCGCGCCGAACCGCATGGTCGGCGCGCTCAAGGGGCCGCTGCCCGCCGGCGCCAAGGTGGTGTTCTCGGCGCGGATGCACGGGCACAGCCTGCAGGCCCGCTTCGCGCGATAGCCCGGCGCCCTTCCGGTCGCGGGCCCGATGCCGTAAGGCCCGCGGGACCATCCCGAGGGTCCCTGACCGCATGATACGCCTCGAAAAGATCGGCAAGCAGAACGGCCGGCAGATCGTCTTCATCGAGGCGTCCGCCGCCCTGCAGAAGGGCGAGAAGATCGGCCTCGTCGGCCCCAACGGCGCCGGCAAGACCACCCTGTTCCGGATGATCACCGGCGAGGAGGAGCCCGACGAGGGCCAGGTCGCCACCGATCGCGGCGTCACCATCGGCTACTTCAGCCAGGACGTCGGCGAGATGTCGGGCTGCAGCGTCGTCTCGGCGGTGATGGACGGCGCCGGCCCGGTCAGCGCCGTCGGCCTGGAGATGAAGGCGCTGGAGGCGGCGTTCTCCGATCCCGACCGGGCCGACGAGATGGACGCGCTGATCGCCCGCTACGGCGAGGTCCAGGCGCGCTTCGAGGAGCTCGACGGCTACGCGCTCGAAGGCCGGGCCTACGAGGTGCTGGCCGGCCTGAGCTTCTCCCAGGAGATGATGGACGGGGACGTCGGCAAGCTGTCCGGCGGCTGGAAGATGCGCGTGGCGCTTGCCCGCATCCTGCTGATGAACCCGGACGTGATGCTCCTCGACGAGCCCTCCAACCACCTCGACATCGAGAGCCTGATCTGGCTCGAATCCTTCCTCAAGGGGTTCGAGGGCGCGCTGCTGATGACCTCGCACGACCGCGAGTTCATGAACCGCATCGTCGGCAAGGTGATCGAGATCGACGGCGGCACGCTGACCACCTTCTCGGGCGACTACGCCTTCTACGAGCAGCAGCGCGCACTCAACGAGAGCCAGCAGCAGGCGCAGTTCGAGCGCCAGCAGGCGATGCTCGCCAAGGAGATCAAGTTCATCGAGCGCTTCAAGGCGCGGGCGAGCCACGCCGCCCAGGTGCAGAGCCGGGTGAAGAAGCTCGACAAGATCGAGCGCGTCGAGCCGCCGAAGCGGCGCCAATCGGTGGCGTTCGAGTTCCAGCCGGCGCCGCGCTCGGGCGACGACGTCGTGATGCTGAAGGGCGTGCACAAGCGCTACGGCAGCCGCACGATCTACCAAAACCTCGATTTCGGCATCCGCCGGCGCGAGCGCTGGTGCGTGATGGGGGTCAACGGCGCCGGCAAGTCGACGCTGCTGAAGCTCGTGACGGGCTCGGCCCAGCCCGACGACGGCACGGTGGCGGTCGGCGGCAGCGTCAAGCTCGGCTACTTCGCCCAGCACGCCATGGACCTGCTCGACGGCGACCTCACCGTGTTCCAGGACCTGGAGAGCACCTTTCCGCAGGCCGGCCAAGGCTCCCTGCGCGCGCTCGCCGGCTGCTTCGGGTTCTCGGGCGACGACGTCGAGAAGCGCTGCCGGGTGCTCTCGGGCGGCGAGAAGGCGCGGCTGGTGATGGCCAAGATGCTGTTCGACCCGCCGAACTTCCTGGTGCTCGACGAGCCGACCAACCACCTCGACATCGGCACCAAGGCGATGCTGATCGACGCGCTCTCCGCTTACGAGGGCACGATGCTGTTCGTGAGCCACGACCGCCACTTCCTGGCCGCGCTCTCGAACCGGGTGCTCGAGCTCACGCCCGACGGCATCCACCAGTACGGCGGCGGCTACACCGAGTACGTCGCCCGCACGGGCCAGGAGGCGCCCGGCCTGCGCAGCTGAGCACGGGACCGGAGCGCGGCACGAGCTGCGGCGCCTCGACCGCATCCGCGACGTCCCGCGCCGCCCTGGCGACGGCTGCAGGGTGGCGGCCATCGCCCCCGATCGCCGCATGCGCGAGTGCCGAACCGCGCCCCCGCCGGCCGGCCGAGCCGCACGATTCCCGAGCCGGATCGCGCCGCTTCGGCGCGCGAGGCCTTCGTGCGCGTCCGGGTCGGCGAGCGGGACGGGCGCCCCCCGTGGCTGTGGCGCCGGTGCCACCGTCCCCCGAACCAACGCGACGACCGGCCATCACGCTTTGACGCGCGGCCGGGATCGGTTTACAGCGTTTCACTAGGGCTTAAGCAAGAACCGTGCCTATAGCGTAATAACGCGGGGCGCGGCCTGTTCACCGAAGAGGACCGAGGCCACGCGATGAGTTTGCTGCAACGGCTGGAAATGCGCCAGGGCCAGTCCCTGGTGATGACACCGCAGCTTCTGCAAGCGATCAAGCTTCTCCAACTCTCCCAGCTCGATCTCGCGGCCTACGTCGACGCCGAGCTGGAGCGCAACCCGCTCCTGGAGCGCGCCGAGGCCGAGCCGTCCGAGGGGCCGGCCGAGGGCGCGGAACCCGCCGCCGAGACCTTTGAGGGCGCCGCCGAGTGGACCGCTGCCGAGGTCGACCCGGACCGCGGCGAGATCGACGGCGATTTCGACGCCCGCCTCGACAACGTCTATCCCGACGACGCGCCGAGCCCGATCCGCGAGGCGGCCACCGGCGACATGCTCTCGCTGACGCCCGCGCCCTACGGCAGCACCGGCGGCAGCTTCGATTCGGAGGCGCCGGACTTCGAGGCGACGCTCACCGTCGAGACCTCCCTGCGCGAGCATCTCGGCCGCCAGCTCGACCTCGCCACCCGCGACGCCACCGACCGGCTGATCGGCGGCTTCCTGATCGATGCGGTGGACGAGGCCGGATACCTGCGCGAATCGATCGACGCGGTGGCCGAGCGCCTCGGCGCCTCCCTCGACCGGGTGGCGGGCATGCTCAAGCTCGTCCAGAGCTTCGATCCGGCCGGCATCGCCGCGCGCGACCTCGCCGAGTGCCTGGCGATCCAGCTGCGCGAGCAGAACCGGTTCGACCCGGCGATGCAGGCGCTGGTCTCCCGCCTCGACCTCGTGGCCAAGCGCGATTTCTCGGCGCTGCGGCGCCTGTGCGGCGTCGACGACGAGGACCTCGTCGAGATGCTGGCCGAGATCCGCCGGCTCGACCCCAAGCCCGGGCGGGCCTTCGGCTCCAGCGGCGTCGAGGTGCTGATCCCCGACGTGTTCGTGCGCGCGGCCCCCGACGGCTCCTGGCTGGTGGAGCTGAACGGCGAGGCGCTGCCGCGGGTGCTGGTCAACCAGAGCTACTACGCCCGCGTGGTCCGGGGTGCGAAGGCCGAGGGGGACAAGGCCTTCCTCTCCGAGGCCCTGCAGACCGCGAACTGGCTCACCCGGAGCCTGGAGCAGCGCGCGCGCACGATCCTCAAGGTCGCCACCGAGATCGTGCGCCAGCAGGACGGGTTCTTCGTCCACGGCGTCGCGCACCTGCGGCCGCTGAACCTGAAGACGGTCGCCGAGGCGATCGGGATGCACGAATCCACCGTTTCGCGCGTCACCTCCAACAAGGCGATCGGCACCAGCCGCGGCACCCTGGAGATGAAGTACTTCTTCACCGCCGCGATCCCGGGCGCGGCGGGCACCGCCGCGCATTCCTCGGAAGCCGTGCGCCACCGCATCAAGCAGCTCGTCGACGGCGAGACCTCGGACGACGTGCTCTCCGACGACGCCCTGGTGCAGAAGCTGCGCGGCGAGGGCGTCGACATCGCCCGCCGCACGGTGGCGAAGTACCGGGAATCGCTGCGGATCCCGTCCTCGATCGAGCGCCGGCGCGAGCGCTATGCGCAGGGCGGGATGCAGCCCGGGGCGATGATGGCGCGCTGAGAGCCCGCGAACCGGTCGCGTGCGCCGTCCGCGGCGGCCTATAGCCTGGATCCGAGGCTCGAACCAGGAACGGATCCGGACATGATTGGTTGTGCGCAAGCAAGTTCAGGAGACGTTGCATGCTCGCGAGCCCGGTTCACTACAATCCTGACGTCGAGACCGTGACCGTCGAGGAAGGGCGGACGATCGACAAGCTCAACGAGACCTTCGACACCATCCTCAAGACGGTGGCCGAGGATTCCGGGCACGCGGTGCGCTCCGTCCACGCCAAGGCGCACGGCATCCTCGAGGGCGTGCTCAGGATCGACGCGGACCTGCCGCCCGAGCTGGCGCAGGGCCTGTTCGCCACGCCCGGCGAGCACAAGGTCTACCTGCGGCTCTCGACGAACGCGGGCGACATCCTGCCCGACGCCGTCTCGCTGCCGCGGGGCCTCGCTCTGAAGGTGCTCGACGTCGCGGGCGAGCGGCTGCCCGACGCCGAGGGCACCACGCAGAACTTCATCTTCGTCAACGGCAAGGTGTTCCAGGCGCCGAACGCCGACAAGTTCCTGGGCAGCCTGAAGCTGCTCGCCGGCACCACCGACCGGGCCGAGGGCCTGAAGGTCGCCGCCTCCACCGTGCTGCGCGGGGTCAACAAGGCGCTGCACGCGGTCGGCATCGACAGCCCGACCATCGGCGCGCTCGGCGGCGCACCGAACGTCGATCCGCTCGGCGAGACCTACTACAGCGTCACCCCGTTCCGGTACGGCGACCACATCGCGAAGTTCTCGGTCGCCCCCGTCGCCCCGGCGCTGACCGCGCTCACCGGCACCGAGATCGACGCCTCGGGGCGACCGAACGCGATCCGCGAGACGGTCCAGTCCGAGATGCGGGGCATCGAGGGCGTGTGGGAGTTCCGGGTCCAGCTCTGCCGCGACCTCGAACGCCAGCCGGTGGAGGATCCGACGGTGGAGTGGGACGAGGCGGAGGCGCCGTTCCAGCGGGTCGGCCTGATCACCGTCCGGCCGCAGGACAGCTGGGAGCCGGGCCGGGTGCAGGCGGTCGACGAGGGCATGCGCTTCAGCGTCTGGACCGGGCTCGCCGCGCACCGGCCGCTCGGCAACATCAACCGGGCGCGCAACGCGCCCTACAAGCACTCGGCCGCGTTCCGCGAGCGCTTCAACGGCTGCCCGATCCACGAGCCGGCCGGCGGCGACCGAGCGGGCGGGTGACGCGCCGGCCGGCTCGTGGATCGGGC
>NZ_VRVH01000249.1:0-6847 GCF_008040095.1 Methylobacterium sp. WL6
CGCCGGAGCCGAGCCTCGCCGACCCCGCGCGCCGGGCGGCCTGAACCGCGCGGCGGCCCGCGGCGTTCCTCCGGCACACCGAAGGAGACCGCCCGTGCGCCGCCCGATCGCAACCCGCCCGCCGATCGCCGCTCCCCTGCTTCTCGCCGTCCCCCTGCTGCTCGCCGCAGGCCTGCTGGCCGCCGCCGGCCCGGCCCAGGCGCAGCGCGTCGACACCACGACGCTCACCTGCGCGCAGGCCCGCGGCGCCGTCGCCCGCGCCGGCGGCATCGTGCTCGGCACCGGCGGCCCGACCTACGACCGCTTCGTCCGCGACCGCAGCTTCTGCGCGGCGACGGAGGTGACGCGATCCGCCTACGCGCCGACGCGCACCGACCCGAGCTGCTTCGTCGGCTACCGGTGCATCGAGCCGGGGTTCGACGACTGGTTCGGCGACCGGTGAGGCCGTCCCCTCAGTGGAGGAACGGCAGGGCGTGCGGCGCGAGGTAGCCGAAGCCGAGCAGCACCGCGCCGGCCGCGCCGAGCAGGCCGCCGGCGAAGACCAGGGCGACGATGCCGGTGATCACCTCGGCCGAGGCCAGCACGATGCCGATCTGGAAGGCGGCCGAGGCCAGCTCGTAATGGTGGTAGCGCAGCAGCGAGAGGTCGCGGTTGTTCTGCGCGGTCTTCGCCTTCTCGGCGAGTTCCTTGCGCCCCTCGCCGGTGGCGGGCTCGGAATCCCAGCGTGCCATCGTCTTCGCCCACTCGGCGCGCTTGGCCGCGATCGCGTCCTGGTTCGGCCCCGGCGGCACCAGGGCCACCGCCTCGTCGGCGGTCTTGAGCACCGTGGCGCGGATGGTGCGCGCCTGGAAGAACGCCCACTGGTTGGCCGCCTCGACGTTGGCGCCGATCGCGTCGGTCTGCGCCGCCTTGCCCAGCGTCTCGCTGAAGGCGAGGAACAGCGCCAGCACCGAGATCAGCAGCGCGACGCGCTTGTTCGACGTCCCGCCCGCTCCGTGACCACCCGACATCCGCTCAACGCTCCCCGTTCGATTCGTGCGGGCGCAGTCACAGCGCATCCGGCGCGCGGATGCAACGCGGCCGAGCTTTTAGGCCGATCCGCCGGCACCGCCTATGCTCCGGCGCGGCCCGATTCGCGGCCCGCGGTTTTCGTCTCCGGAGGACGCGTGATGCGCATCGCCAGCCTCACCTTCATGGCCCTCGCCCTCGGGCTGGCGGGACCCGCCCGCGCCCAGGCGCCGCAGAAGGCGGTTCCCCAAGTCGCTCCCCAAGTCCCTTCCCAGGTCACCCTCGATCCGGCCCGCCTGGCGGCGGCAAAGGCGGTGGTCGCCCGCGCCCAGGGCGATCGCGACACCACGCTCCAGGCGATGACCGCGCCGATGACGGCGATGGTCCAGCAGATGGGGCTCAAGCAGCCGGATCGGGCCAAGATCATGGTGCAGGAGGTGATCATGCCGATCCTCTCCGAGCATTACGACGAGCTGCTCAACCTGCAGGCGATCTCGTTCGCGGCCGTGCTGTCGAAGGCGGACCTGGAGGCCATCGCCGCGTTCTACGACACGCCGGCCGGCCGCAACATGGCCCAGGCGCAGCCGCAGCTGGCCCAGGCGCAGCTGACGGGCATGCAGCACTGGATCGGCAGCCTGGCCGGCGAGATGCAGGCGAAGCTCGCCGCGACCGCCGAGGCGCACGGCTGGGTGCCGGGCGGGAACAAGCCGAAGCCGAACTGAGCCTCCGGCTCTTCCGGCGGCGCCCGCCTACTCCGCCGCCTGCGCGAACACCGTGCCGGCGCGCGGCAGGTCGAGGGTGTCCCAGGTCTCGACCAGCGCCGCCGTCAGGGTGGCGATGCGGGCGGCGTCGTGGAACGGCGAGGGGGTGATGCGCAGGCGCTCGGTGCCGCGCGGCACCGTCGGGTAGTTGATCGGCTGGATGTAGATCGCGTGGCGCTCGAGCAGGTGGTCGGCGGCCGCCTTGCACAGCTCGGCATCGCCCACCATCACCGGCACGATGTGCGTCTCGGTGGCGAGCACCGGCAGGCCGGCCTCCTCCAGCGCGCGCTTGGTCGCGGCGGCCTGGCGCTGGTGCGCCTCGCGCTCGGCCGTCGAGCGCTTGAGGTAGCGCACCGAGGCGCGCGCGGCGGCGGCGATCGCCGGCGGGATCGCCGTGGTGAAGATGAAGCCGGGGGCGAAGCTCCGCACCGCGTCGCAGAGCGCGGCCGAGCCGGTGATGTAGCCGCCGACGCAGCCGAACCCCTTGGCCAGCGTGCCCTCGATCACGTCGACCCGGTGCATCACGCCCTCGCGCTCGGCCATGCCGCCGCCGCGCGGCCCGTAGAGGCCGACCGCATGGACCTCGTCGAGGTAGGTCATCGCGCCGTACCGCTCGGCGAGGTCGCAGATCGCGCCGATCGGCGCCACGTCGCCGTCCATCGAGTAGACGCTCTCGAAGGCGATCAGCACGTTGCGGCCGGCCGCCTCGACCAGCAGCGCTTCCAGGTGCGCGAGGTCGTTGTGGCGGAAGATCCGCTTCTCGCAGCCCGCGTGGCGCACGCCCTCGATCATCGAGTTGTGGTTGAACGCGTCCGACAGGATCAGGCAGTCCGGGATCAGCTTGGCGATGGTCGAGATGCCGGCCTGGTTCGAGACGTAGCCCGAGGTGAAGACCAGGCCCGCCTCCTTGCCGTGCAGGTCGGCGAGCTCGCGCTCGAGGTCGACCAGCGGCGAGTTGTTGCCGGCGATGTTGCGGGTGCCGCCGGCGCCGACGCCGCAGCGCTTGGCCGTGTCGGTGAGCGCGGAGACCACCTCCGGGTGCTGGCCCATGCCGAGGTAGTCGTTCGAGCACCACACGGTGATCTCCGAGGTCGCCCCGTCCGGCCGGCGCCAGTTCGCGATCGGGAAGCGGCCCGCGATGCGCTCGATGTCGGCGAACACCCGGTAGCGGCGCTCGCCGTGCAGGCGCTCCAGCGCGCCGCGGAAATGCGCCTCGTAATCCACCCGCCGCGCCGCGATCTGGCCCTGCACGGAGCCCGGGCCGCGTTCGGAACCGTGCGCGTGCATGGGGGCCGGTGTGGAGGCGGGCCGGGTCTCGGGCATGGATGTCCTTGGGGGCTGGCCGGGCGTCGGATGCGCCGAGGCGCGGGATCGTCGTCGGCCGGGCCTGTTCGGGATGCGGGGAGGCGCGGCCGAGGACCGGTACGGTCCGGCGCGCCCGATCGCGCATCGGGTGGAGAGGAATCCGGCGGCGTCGCGTGGCGCCGTCGGACCGGAAGATACAGCCGGATCTGGAATCGGTTCAAGGTGACGGGGCGTCATCCCTGCCTTGCAGGCCGACGGGGGCCCGCCGCCGGCATTCGAGCGACCCTTTGAACGCCGCCGGGGCCATCGCCCCGACGGATGGATTGTGAGGTGCCGGCGGACGATCTAGGAGTCGAAGGCGACGATGGGTCGCGTGACGCATGACGACGAAGAACGACGAGGCCCGGGCCGCCCGCCTCAAGGCGGCCCTGCGTGAGAACCTGCGGCGGCGCAAGCGCCAGGTTCGCGGCCGGGGCGAGCCGGCGGGGCAAGAGGCGGCGCAGGAGGAGGGGCAGGCCGCGGCGGAGGACGCCGCCGAGCCGCCGGACGACCGCGACCCGGCCCCGTCGGACGCGCCGTCGTCGTAGGCGGCACGCGAGGCATCGGCGCTGCGTCCGCAGGCCGAGCCCGTCGAGCCGCCTCTTCCGCGACGCCTCTTGGATGAGGCGGGACGCGTTTCGCCGGGCTCGGCAGGGGCCTGCGTCCCGTCGCCGGGCCGGGTCCTTCCCGGATCGTCCGGGGCGAAGCGGAAGGGGCGGCGCGGATCGGCGCCGCGATGCTCCCGCCTCCGAGGCCGGCCTGCGAACCGAGCAAAGACCCGGCGCGCCGGCGCGGTCCCCTTTCGGACAAAACTCGCCTATAGGCTGCGCTCGAGCATGGGCGGCGAGCGCCCGAGGGGCAGGGCCGGCGGCGCGCGGGACGAAGCGCGGCGCGTGAGGATCACGAGACCATGGACCGCATCCACATCACCGGCGGCGTGCCGCTCAACGGCACGATCCCGATCTCGGGGGCGAAGAACGCCGCCCTGCCGCTGATGATCGCGAGCCTGCTCACCGGCGACACGCTGGAGCTCGCCAACGTGCCGCGGCTCGCCGACATCGCCGCGCTGACGCGGATCCTCGGCAACCACGGCGTCGACCACATGGTGGTCGGCAAGCGCCCGGGGCAGACCACCGAGACCGGCCAGACCATCCGGCTCACCGCCTCCAACGTCATCGACACCACGGCGCCCTACGAGCTGGTCTCGACCATGCGGGCGAGCTTCTGGGTGGTCGCGCCGCTGCTGGCGCGCTTCGGCGAGGCCAAGGTCTCGCTCCCCGGCGGCTGCGCCATCGGCACCCGGCCGGTCGACCTCCTGATCATGGCGCTGGAGAGGCTCGGCGCGCAGATCGAGATCGATGCCGGCTACGTCGTCGCCAAGACCAAGAACGGCCTGCGCGGCGCCGAGATCGACTTCCCGAAGGTCACCGTCGGCGGCACCCACGTGGCGCTGATGGCGGCCTCCCTCGCCTACGGCACCACGGTGATCTCCAACGCCGCCCGCGAGCCGGAGGTGGTGGATCTCGCCGACTGCCTCACCAAGATGGGCGCCCGCATCCAGGGCGCCGGCACCCCGCGCATCGTGATCGAGGGCGTCGCCCGCATGAACGGCGCCCGCCACGAGGTGCTGCCCGACCGGATCGAGACCGGCACCTACGCCATGGCGGTGGCGATGACCGGCGGCGACGTGGTCTTGGAGAACACCCGCGCCGACCTGCTGCATTCGGCCCTCGACATCCTCTCCACCACCGGCGCCGAGATCACCCAGGTTCCCGGCGGCATCCGGGTGCGGCGCAACGGGGCGGGAATCGCGGCGGTCGACGTGACCACCGACCCGTTCCCGGGCTTCCCCACCGACCTGCAGGCGCAGTTCATGGCGCTGATGACCCTGGCCAACGGCCAGTCGCAGATCCGCGAGACCATCTTCGAGAACCGCTTCATGCACGTGCAGGAGCTGGCGCGCCTGGGCGCCCGGATCCGCCTCGAGGGCGACCTCGCCATCGTCGAGGGCGTCGACCGCCTCAAGGGCGCGCCCGTGATGGCGACCGACCTGCGCGCCTCGGTGTCGCTGGTGATCGCGGGGCTGGCGGCCGAGGGCGAGACCCAGATCAACCGGGTCTACCACCTCGACCGCGGCTTCGAGGCGCTGGAGGCCAAGCTCGCCCGCTGCGGCGCGCGGATCGAGCGCGTGCGGGCCTGAATCGCCCGCCGTATCGAGCGCCCGCCCGCCTGCATTCGCGCGGCGCGGGCCGGGCCCGGGCAGTCGAGCGCGGGCGGATGCGGCTGCGAAGACCGCCGATAATCCCAATCGATACGGTTTTATAGGATCGTCGTCTTGTCTCGTGCGGCTCGCACGAGCAGGGAATCTTAACGCGCGCCCGCCTAAGGACCGGCTCAAGCTCTCCGAGCATTTTCGAGACGGATCGATGTCGGCATTCTCACGTCTCGAGGCGCGCCTGCCCGCCATGACCATCGGGCTCGCGCTCCTCAGCGCCACGGCGATGGGTGGCTTCAGCTGGCACCAGGCCCGCGCCGGGCTGATGGAGGCGGCGCGCGAGCGGCTGCAGCTTGCCGCCGACGCGCGGCGCGACGGGGTCGAGCTGGTCGCCGACCGGATGCAGGCCGACTTCCTCACGGTGGCGGCGCACCCGCAGGTGGTGTCGAACGTCGCCGACCTGATCGAGACCCTCGACCCGTCCAAGCCCGACTATGCCGGCCTCCTCGCCGCCTTCCGGGCGCCGGAGACGGCGGCGGCGCGCATCGCGCTCGACGGCACGGCGACCAACACGACGTACGGGCGCCGGCACGCGAAGGTGCAGGAGGTCGCCCGCAAGCTGCTGGCGCAGGCGGGCTACGCCGACCTGATGGTGCTCGATGAGGACGGGCGCATCGTCTACACCACCACCAAGGGCGAGGATTTCGCGCGGCCGGTCTCTGATCCGGCGCTGCGGGGAACCGGGCTGGCGCGGCTGTTCGAGCGCCTGAAGGCCGCCGACCCCGAGGCCGCCCTGTTCGAGGATTTCGCGGCCTATCCGGTCGATGCCGGGCCCTCCGCCTTCATCGGCCGCGCGGTGACGAAGCGCGCCAACGTCGCCATGGGCACGGCGCAGGCGGCCGAGCGCATCGGCTACGTCGTGATGCGGGTCGGGCCGGCCCTGTTCGACCCCACCCTGTCAAAGCGCACCGGCCTCGGCGAGACCGGGCAGACGCTCTCGACCGGCGCCGACGGCCTGCTGCGCACCCGGCCGCCGCTGAACCCGGACGCCAAGGCCGGCAGCCCCCTCGATGCGCTCGGGATCGCCCCGGCCCGCCTCGCGGAGGGGCGGCCGTTCGACTTTTCAGGCGCGGACGGCCGGCACCTGGCGGCGTCCTCGGTCGTGTCGGTGCTCGGCGCGCCCTGGACGGTGATCGCCGAGCAGAGCCTCGACGAGGCGATCGGCGCCGTCTCGACCCTGTCGCGGACGCTGGCGCTGGTCGGGCTCGGGGTGCTGGCCGGCACCGCCATCCTCGGCCTGCTGCTGGCCCGGTCGATCGCGCGGCCCCTCGGCGCGCTCACCGCCGCGCTCAAGGCCCTGGCCGCCCGGCAGGCCCTGGAGCAGGTGCCCGGCAGCGGCCGGCGCGACGAGATCGGCGACATCGCCCGGGCGGTGGTGACGATCCGCGACGTCTCCCTCGAGGAAGCCGCGCAGCAATTGAAGACCACCGAGGCGGCGCGCCTGCGCGAGGCGCAGGCG
>NZ_VRVH01000024.1:0-35657 GCF_008040095.1 Methylobacterium sp. WL6
CGCCGGGCCTGATCGACATGCGCGCCTTCGTCGGCGAGCCCGGCGCCGAGCACCGCGAGACCCTGGCGAGCGCCAGCGCCGCGGCGGCGGCCGGCGGGGTCACGACGCTGGTCTGCATGCCGGACACCAATCCGGTGATCGACGGGCCGGCGATCGTCGACTTCGTGCTGCGCCGCGCCCGCGACACGGCCTGCGTCAACGTCCTGCCGGCGGCGGCGATCACCAAGGGGCTTGCCGGCCACGAGATGACCGAGTTCGGCCTGCTCCAGGAAGCCGGCGCCGTCGCCTTCACCGACGGGCTCCGCGCCGTGACGCACGCGCAGGTGATGCGGCGGGCGATGACCTACGCCCGCGACTTCGGCGCGCTGCTGATGCAGCACGTCGAGGAGCCCGACCTCGTCGGCGAGGGCGTGATGAACGAGGGCGAGCTGGCCTCGCGGCTCGGGCTGATGGGCATCCCGCGCGAGGCCGAGACGATGATGCTGGAGCGCGACCTCCGCCTCGTCCGCCTCACCGGCGCGCGCTACCACGCGGCGATGATCTCCTGCGCCGACTCGGTCGAGATCGTGCGCCGGGCCAAGCACGACGGATTGCCGGTGACCTGCGGCGCCTCGATCAACAACCTCGTCCTGAACGAGGGCGACATCGGGCACTACCGCACCTTCTGCAAGCTTTCGCCGCCCTTGCGCGGCGAGGCCGACCGGCAGGCGCTGGCGGCGGCGCTGAACGAGGGCGTGATCGACGTCGTCGTCTCCGATCACAACCCGCAGGACGTCGAGACCAAGCGCCTGCCCTTCGCCGAGGCCGCCGACGGCGCGCTCGGGATCGAGACCCTGCTCGGCGCCGCGCTCCGCCTCGTGCGCGCCGGCGACGTCACGCTCGCGCGCCTGCTCGCGGCGCTGTCGGCGAATCCGGGGCGCATCCTCGGGCGCGAATCCGGTCGGCTCGCGGTCGGCGCCCCGGCCGACCTCGTGCTGATCGATCCGGACGTGCCCTACGTGCTCGACAAGCGGACCCTGAAGTCGCGCTCGAAGAACTCGCCGTTCGACGAGGCGCGGATGCAGGGCGCCGCGGTGCTGACGCTCGTCGGCGGCCGGATCGTCCACCGCTCGGCCGACCTCGCGGGGGCCGCATGAGCGCGCTGTCGGACATGGCCTGGCCGGTCGTCCTCGGCTGCCTGGCGCTCGGCTACGCCCTCGGCTCGATCCCGTTCGGGCTCGTCTTCACGCGGCTTGCCGGCCTCGGCGACGTGCGGGCGATCGGGTCGGGCAACATCGGCGCGACCAACGTGCTGCGCACCGGCCGCAAGGGGCTCGCCGCCGCGACGCTGCTCGGCGACGCCCTGAAAGGCACCGCGGCGGTGCTGATCGCGCAGCGGTTCGGCGAAGGGACCGGCGCGTGGCCGGCGCTCGCGGCCGGGCTCGGCGCCTTCCTCGGGCATCTCTTCCCGGTCTGGCTCGGGTTCAGGGGCGGCAAGGGCGTCGCGACCTTCCTCGGGGTGCTGCTCGCCCTGAGCCCGCCGGCGCTGCTCGCCTTCGCGGCGATCTGGCTCGGCCTCGCCTTCGCCCTGCGCTACTCGTCGCTCGCGGCGCTCGCAGCCTCGGCCGCGACCCCTATCATTCTGTGGGCCTTGAACGATCCGGCGCGCGCGGGCCTCTTCCTCGTCCTCGGCCTGCTGCTATGGTGGAAGCACGCGCCCAACATCCGCCGGCTGGTCGACGGCACCGAGGGACGGATCGGTCAGAAGGGCTGAGACCCCTTCGGGGGAAGGCCCGTGCAGCTCACCGACGCACAAAGGCTCGACTGGCTCCGCCTGATCCGAACCGAAGGGGTCGGGCCGCGCACGTTCCGCAGCCTGATCAACCGCTTCGGCGGCGCGGCCGGCGCCCTCGCGGCCCTGCCGGACCTGACCGCGCGCCGGGGACGGCGCGTCGTGCCGCCGGCGCGGGCCGAGGCCGAGGCGGAAATCGCGGCAGCGTGCCGCCTCGGTGCCCGCATCGTCGCGATGGGCGAGGCGGGCTACCCGAAGATCCTTCAGGCGGCCGATTCCGCGCCGCCCCTCGTCGCGGTGCGCGGATCCGCCGACGCGCTTTCAAGGCCGGCGGTGGCGATCGTCGGCTCGCGCAACGCCTCGGCCGCCGGGCTCGCCTTCACCGAGCGGCTGGCGCGCGGTCTCGGCGAAGCGGGGCTCGTCGTCGTCTCCGGCCTGGCCCGCGGGATCGACGCCCGCGCGCACAAGGCGTCCGCCGCGACCGGCACCGTCGCGGTGCTCGCGGGCGGCCACGACAAGATCTATCCGGCCAACCATGCCGGCCTCGTCGAGGCGATCCTGGAGGCGGGCGGGGCGGTGATCGCCGAGATGCCGATGGGCTGGGTGCCGCGCGGGCGCGACTTCCCGAGGCGCAACCGCATCATTTCGGGGCTGGCCTACGGCACCGTGGTGGTCGAGGCGGCACGCCGTTCGGGCTCGCTGATCACCGCGCGCTTCGCCCTCGAGCAGGGTCGCGAGGTCTTCGCGGTGCCGGGCTCTCCGCTCGACCCGCGGGCGGAGGGCACCAACGACCTGATCCGACAGGGGGCGACGCTCGTCGCCGAGGTCGAGCACGTCCTCGCCGCAATCGCACCGCTGATCGAGCGCGGCGACGACCCCGACCGGGTGCCGGCGCTCCCGCGACCGGACCTCGCCGACCAGCCGGACTTCTGGGACGAGATCGACCTCGATGACGGCGCCGCGCCGATGCCGGCTGCGCCGTTCGAGGCGCCGGAACCGGCAGAGCCGGTGGGCGACCGGGAGACGCTCGTCGCCGCGCTCAGCCCGACGCCGGTCGGCACGGACGAGCTTGCGCGTGCCACCGGGCTCTCCGTGCGCCGCGTCCAGACCACGCTGCTCGAGCTCGAACTCGACGGGCGGATCGAGCGGCACGGCAGCGGGATGGTGTCGCTGATCGGCTGAGCCGCGGCCGGCGAGACGCGCGCAAGCGCTCAGAACGAGTCGTCGTCCTCGGACTCGACCAGCCCCCGCATCCGGTCGAGGCAGCCCTGCAGGATGTAGGCGGCGGCGAGCTTGTCGACGAGCGCGCCGCGCTTGGCCCGCGAGGTGTCGGCCGCGATCAGCGCACGCGTGACGACGGCGGTCGAGAGGCGCTCGTCGTAGAACAGGACCGGCAGGTCGAGGAGCGGCTTGAGGTTGCGCACGAACGAGCGCGTCGATTGCACCCGCACGCCCTCGCTGCCGTCCATGTTGAGCGGCAGCCCGATCACCAGCCCGCCGACCGCGTGCTGCTCGCAGAGGAAGCGCAGCCGCGCGACGTCGGGCGTGAACTTCAACCGCTTGATCGTCTCCAGAGGCGACGCGATCTGGCGGCCGAGATCCGACAGGGCGAGCCCGATCGTCTTGGTGCCGAGATCGATGCCGATCAGCCGGGGCGCGCCGCGCGAGGCCTCGGCGAAGGCGCGTAACGTGTCCTCGTCCATCGTATCCCGTTCCGCTCGCGCCCTATGCCGGCTCGCCGGGCGGGCTCGCCTCGCCAGCCCGCGCCAGCACCGCCGCCTCGATGCCCTCGAAGGTCGAGGCCAGCGGCGGGGTGCCGTCGCCGAGCACGTCGAGGATCGTCAGGCCCTGCGTGCGCCGGAAGAACGCGTCGAGGCTGTCGCCGCCGAAGCGGACGGTTTCGAGATCCGCGGCCATCACCCAGATCGGGTACTCGCCCGCGCCGGCGACGTCCCAGAACAGGAAGCTGCCGTCCTCGCCCTCGCCGAAGAAGCAGGCGCGTGCGAGCCGCGACAGGTCGCCGTCCTCGATCGCGAACCAGTGCGGCGCGTCGGCGGCCGAGAGCGCCGCGATCGCCGCGTTGATGCTGTCGGCGATGATCTCCGCCCGCGTCACCAGGTCGGCCGCCGGGTAGGGCAGGGGCGTGGCGATCCGGAAATGGCCGTTGGCGAGGCCGGCGCCGCAGTCACGGCAGAAGCTGCGATACGATTCGGGCAGCGCGAAGCCGAGTTCGGCCTCCGCCCGCGCGATCTCGGCGTCGCTCGAGCGTGCGCCCGGATGAAGCCGCTCGAACACCGTGTTCCACATCGCGCTCATGCTCCATCCACAGCCGTTAACCGCGTCGCGAGTTTGCCGTGGCCGACAACGCAGCGCTTCCCTCATAACGATGGTTAAGGTTTCGTTAAGCCCGCAGCGGAGGCAATCGTGCGCGCCATCGGTTCTTTCGTCCCCCACGCGTCCCCTCCTCGCCGCCCGCTGCCGCGGCGGCACAAGGTGATGCTGCTCGTCGCCTTCGAGGTCCTGGTGCTCGGCTTCTCCCTGGCCGCGTGCTTCCCGATCCGCCCGGCCGGCATCGTGGTCGAGACGACGGTGACGCCGAACCACGTCGTCACCTGACGCCCCGGCGCGTTGCGGCGTCGCGAAGCCCGGTGCTATAGCGCCCGGACCGTCGAGGGACCGGGCCGACGCGGCGCATCTCCGCCGCGGCGCGCCGGGTCCTTCGGGACGAACAGCCGAGACGAACAGGCAGCATGTCGGTCGACGAGAAGACAGTCCGGCGCATCGCGCATCTGGCCCGCATCGCGGTCGCCGAAGACGAGGTCGCGCCGCTGCAGGGCGAGCTGAACGCCATCCTCGCCTTCGTCGAGCAGCTCGGTGCGGTCGACGTGACCGGCGTCGAGGCGATGACCTCGGTGACGCCGATGGCGATGAAGAAGCGCAAGGACGTGGTCACCGACGGCGGCGGCGCGGTCGACGTCGTCGCCAACGCGCCTGAGACGGAGGACCACTACTTCCTGGTCCCGAAAGTCGTCGAGTAGGCGCCCCTTCCGCGAAGGACGCCTGCCGCGCCCGCCGGCCCCGCCCGACGGAACGCCCCCGACCCGCATCGCGGCCGAACGGCCGAGGACGAACAGCGTGACAGACCTCAACGAACTCAGCCTCGCCGAGGCGCGCGACGGCCTGAAGGCCAAAACCTTCTCCGCCCGCGAGATCGCGCAGGCGCACATCGCGGCGCTGGAGAAGGCGCGGGTCCTCAACGCCTACCTGCTGGAGACGCCCGACCGCGCCCTGACGATGGCGGACGCCTCCGACGCGAAGATCGCCAAGGGCGAGGCCGGCCCGCTCGAAGGGCTGCCGCTCGGCATCAAGGACCTGTTCTGCACCGAGGGCGTCGTCACGACCGCGGGCTCCAGGATCCTCGAGACCTTCGAGCCGCACTACGAATCCGCCGTCTCGGCCAACCTCTGGCGCGACGGCGCGGTGATGCTGGGCAAGCTCAACCTCGACGAGTTCGCGATGGGCTCCTCGAACGAGACCAGCGCCTACGGCGACGTGATCTCGCCGTGGCGCCGACAGGAAAACGGCGTCCTCTCCGACGCCAAGATCGTCCCGGGCGGCTCGTCGGGCGGCTCGGCGGCGGCGGTCGCCGCGCATCTCTGCCTCGGCGCCACCGCGACCGACACCGGCGGCTCGATCCGGCAGCCGGCCGCCTTCACGGGCACCGTCGGCATCAAGCCGACCTACGGCCGCGTCTCGCGCTGGGGCACGGTGGCCTTCGCCTCCTCCCTCGACCAGGCCGGCCCGATCGCCCGCACGGTGCGCGACTGCGCGATCCTGCTCGGCTCGATGGCCGGCCCGGACGCGCGCGACACCACCTGCGTCGACCTCCCGGTGCCGGATTTCGAGGCCGCGGTCTCGCGCGGGGTGAAGGGCCTGACCATCGGCATTCCGAAGGAGTATCGGGTCGAGGGCATGCCCAGCGAGATCCAGAAGCTCTGGGACGACGGCGCCGCCTGGCTGAAGGATGCCGGCGCGACGATCCGCGAGATCTCGCTGCCCCACACCAAGCTGGCGTTGCCGGCCTACTACATCGTCGCGCCGGCCGAGGCCTCCTCGAACCTCGCCCGCTACGACGGCGTGCGCTACGGCCTGCGGGTGCCCGGCAAGGACATCGCCGCGATGTATGAGAACACCCGCGCGGCGGGGTTCGGCCGCGAGGTCAAGCGCCGGATCATGATCGGCACCTACGTGCTCTCGGCCGGCTACTACGACGCCTACTACGTCCGCGCCCAGAAGATCCGCACGCTGATCAAGCGCGACTTCGAGGAGGCCTACGCGGCCGGTGTCGACGCGATCCTGACGCCGGCGACGCCGTCCGCCGCCTTCGGCATCGGCGAGAAGGCCTCGGCCGACCCGGTCGAGATGTACCTCAACGACGTCTTCACCGTGACGGTGAACATGGCCGGTCTTCCCGGCATCGCGGTGCCGGCCGGCCTCGACGGCCAGGGCCTGCCGCTCGGGCTCCAGCTCATCGGCCGCCCCTTCGACGAGGAGACCCTGTTCGCCACCGCCGAGGTGATCGAGCGCGCCGCCGGACGCACGGTCCTGCCGAAGGCCTGGTGGTGACGGTCCCCTACTATCCCTGGACGGTCTGGATCTGGGCCGGGTTCGACCCGGTCCTGATCGCGGTCTGCCTCTATCTCGGCTGGTCGGCCGATCAGTTCGGCAAGCTGTTCGTCGCGGTCATCGCCGGCTTCGTCGCCGCGGTGCTGTTCTCCTGGGCGGTCACCGCGATCGGCATCCCGTGGCCGGCGCCGGTCAGCCACGACGGGCCGACCTTCTTCCCGGTGCGGGTGGGCGCGGCCATCCTGTGGTCGATCCTCGGCTTCACCGCCCGGCGGATCCTGCGGCCGCACGCGCCTTGACCGGTCCCCGCACCGCCACGACACTCCGCGGCGCCCCGGCGCCCCGTTGCATGAAAGTCCGAGCATGACGGCTCCCGTGAACCCCAAGAAGCTCATCAAGGGCGCCGAGCACGACTGGGAGGTGGTGATCGGCATGGAGATCCACGCCCAGGTCACCAGCCGCTCGAAGCTGTTCTCCGGCGCCTCCACCGAGTTCGGGGCCGAGCCGAACGACCACGTCTCGCTGGTCGATGCGGCGATGCCCGGCATGCTGCCGGTGATCAACGAGGAATGCGTGGCCCAGGCGGTGCGCACCGGCCTCGGCCTGAAGGCGCGGATCAATCACCGCTCGGTGTTCGACCGGAAGAACTACTTCTACCCGGACCTGCCGCAGGGCTACCAGATCTCGCAGTACAAGGACCCGATCGTCGGCGAGGGCGAGGTCGTCGTCGACCTGCTCGACGGCGAGTCGATCACCGTCGGTATCGAGCGGCTGCACCTCGAGCAGGATGCCGGAAAGTCGCTGCACGACCAGAACCCGACCCAGAGCTTCGTCGACCTCAACCGCTCCGGCGTCGCGCTGATGGAGATCGTCTCGCGGCCGGACCTGCGCTCCTCCGAGGAGGCCCGCGCCTACGTGACCAAGCTGCGCACCATCCTGCGCTACCTCGGCACCTGCGACGGCGACATGGAGAAGGGCAGCTTGCGCGCCGACGTGAACGTCTCGGTGCGCCGTCCCGGCCAGCCGCTCGGCACCCGCTGCGAGATCAAGAACGTCAACTCGATCCGCTTCATCGGCCAGGCGATCGAGTCGGAGGCGCGGCGCCAGATCGCGATCATCGAGGATGGCGGCACGATCTCCCAGGAGACCCGCCTGTACGATCCGGCCAAGGGTGAGACCCGCTCGATGCGCTCCAAGGAAGAGGCGCACGACTACCGCTACTTCCCCGATCCGGACCTGCTGCCGCTCGAGTTCGACCAGGCTTACGTCGACGCCCTCGCCGAGGGCCTGCCCGAGCTGCCGGACGCCAAGAAGGCGCGCTTCGTCGCCGATTTCGGGCTCAGCGCCTACGACGCCAACGTGCTCGTGGCCGAGCGGGCGTCGGCCGACTACTACGAGGCGGTGGCGCGCGGGCGCGACGGCAAGGCGGCCGCGAACTGGGTGATCAACGAGCTGTTCGGCCGCCTCAACAAGGAAGGCCTCGGCATCGACGCGACGCCGGTCTCCGCCGACCAGCTCGGCCGGATCATCGACCTGATCGGCGAGGGCGTCATCTCGGGTAAGATCGCCAAGGACCTGTTCGAGATCGTCTGGACGGAAGGCGGAGACCCGCGCGCGGTCGTCGAGGCCCGCGGCATGAAGCAGGTCACCGATACCGGCGCGATCGAGGCGGCGGTCGACGACATCATCGCCAAGAACCCCGACAAGGTTCAGCAGGCGAAGGAGAAGCCGACGCTGCTCGGCTGGTTCGTCGGCCAGACCATGAAGGCCACCGGCGGCAAGGCGAACCCGGCGGCGGTCAACGCCCTGCTCAAGAGCAAGCTCGGGATCGAGTAGAATCTGAGAACCGGGCGCAAGCGGCCGAGCCGGGGCATTTCGCGCATTCGAAGGCGAGCCGTGCCGGCCGCTTCTGCGCCCATGAGGCCGCTTCCGTCCGTCGTCCGTCTGATGCCGCTGGACCTCGGGCCGAACGGGTCACGAAGTCGTCGTGGCGGCGTCGCGCTGCGGTGAAGTCATGCTCGTCTCCTCCTGCCTGCTCCGGCGGAAGGCTCACCCCACCGGTCGGCCTCGGCTTCGCCATCGGCGAAGCACGGAGATAGACTGATCCCGACAGACCACGACGTCAAGCGTGCATTTCGGCTGCTCTTTCCAGTCTTCGCATGTGCGAATAGTCGATCGCACCGCAAAAGATTGCCTGGACGATGAAGGGCGATCTCTCGATGCGTCGCGACATCGATCGGGTCGGCGTCGCAAGCTCTGCGAGATCCTTGGGATCGACCGGTCCTACGGCCCGGCGCTCATGTTGTTCTCGACCATGTGGGGCACGGCGCGATCGAACGATTCGTCGGTGTTGCCGCGCAGGTCGACGCTGTAGGCCTGCTTCGGCGCGTCGTCGGCGACCGGCTTCACGTAGACATCGAGGTCGAGGATCAGGTTCGAGACCTTCTGGACCTCGCCGGTGATCGCGGTGTCGGCCCCGAGCCTTTTCGCGACGGTGACGGCGCAGCCGTTGCAGGGACGCAGGTCCGCTCTCCTGGCGACCTCCTCGTGGTCCGGCTCGGCCGAGACCACCGTGAACAGGCCCTTGTTCTGCAGAAGGTCGCGAAACTCGGTGCCGATGCGCTTCAGGCGCCCCGTCTCGGCCGCGTCGGGGGCGACGGGCGACAGGTTCGCGAACTGGACGTCGAACACCGCCGCCTTGGCAGGCGCGGCCCGGGAGCCGGGTGCGGCCAGCGCCAGCCCGGCGACGGTGATCAGGGCGTGCAGGGGGCGGCGTGTCATGGCGTTCCTCGCGAGCCCGCGCATCCGGGTGCGCCGGTACAGGGACAACGCGGCAGGCCGCAATTCTCTGCAACACGCCCTCGCCGGCTCGGACGGCGCATCCTCAGCGCTTCCCGGCCTCCGCCTCCCGGGTCGGCGCTGGCTCGCCGGTGATGCGCCGGCGCAGATCCATGAACCAGGCCGGCGGCGGCGTGCCGCCCTCGCCGACGACGACCGTCGCGGTCATGCCGGCGACCAGGGGAACGCCCGGCGGCACGTGGCCGATGCGTATCCGCACCGGCACCCGCTGCGCCAGCCGCACCCAGGTGTAGACCGGATCGACGTTGGGGAGGCCCTGCGTGCTCGGTGCCGCATTCGCGGTGGAGATGCCCTGCGTGATGCTCTCGACCGTGCCGCGCAGGTGCCCGGAATAGCCCATCAGCGCCATCTCGGCCGGGTCGCCGACATGGATGTTCTCCATCTTGGTCTCCTCGAAATACCCGTCGACCCAGAACGAGTCCGTGTCGATCACCGAGATGTTCGAGGTGCCCGTCGAGGCGTAGTCGCCGGTGCGCAGCAGCAGGTTGGTCACCCGGCCGTTGACGGTGGACTTCACCTGGGTGCGCGCGAGGTTGGTCTTGGCCTGCGACAGCTGCGCCTTGGCGGTCTCCAAGGCCGCCTCGGCGATCTTGGCGGTGCCCGCGTATTGCTGCTTCTCCTCGACGGAGGTCGAGACCGTGGTCAGCGCCTGCCGCCGCGCCGACTGGGCGTTCTTGACGGAAAGGTCGGCCTCGCGGTTCTTCACCTCGGCCTCGGCCGAGGCGACGTTCACCTCGAAGTCGAACGGATCGATCACGTAGAGAACGTCGCCGCGCTTCACGGTCTGGTTGTCGCCGACGCGAAGCTCGACGATCTGCCCCGACACCTGCGGCGCGATGCTGGCAACCTGGACCCGCACCCGCCCGTCGCGCGTCCACGGTGCGGTGACGTAGTACGACCAGACCACCGCCGCGGCGAGGAACGCGAGCAGCAGGATCACCCCGGTCGCGGCGAGCCGGAAGACCTTTCCGATGCGCCCGCGCCGGGCACGGGCCGGGCGGTCGTCGGCGAGCGCCGGCGGGTCGGCGCGCGTCGCGTCCGCGCGATCGGCCGTCGAGGCCTTGGGGTCGTCCTCGTCGGCCATCACAGCAACACGATCAGGAGGGCGAGCACGCAGACGTAGATCCCGGCCTCGGCGAGCGGCGGGTTGGCGACGTAGCGGCTGAAGCGGATGCGCGCGAAGACGAAGCGTAGCGCGATCAGGATCGCGAAGGCGCCGAGCGCATAGGCGACGAAGGGCGAGACCAGGATCCCGCCGATTTGCAGTTCGTGACGCATCGTCGCCTTCCGGGACCCCTTCGTTTCAAAAACCGGGCATGTCGAGGCGCACGAGGAAGCGCCGATGACGCTCGATAACGCGTGCGGCGGCCACCAGGTCGGTCGCCGCGCGCGCGACCGTCATGCGCGTGCCGCGCTCGTGATCGGCGGCGGCGCGGAGGAGGTCGCGGGCCGCGTCCTGCAGGCGCCAGGCATCGCCGCGCGCCAAAGCCTCGCGGCCCTTCGCGACGGGGGCACGCATCGCCGCGGTGCCGGTCAGCAGCCGCATCTGAGCGTGCGCACGCGCCGCCGCGGATTCGAGCTGAGACAGGGCGAAGGCGTGCACCATCGCCATGTGCCGCACGGCGCGGCTGCCGGAGGTGTATCCGGCGAACTGGAACAAGCGGTCGGCGTTCAGGCTGGTCCGCGTGGTCGCGTCGCCGCCTTCGCCCGCCAGCGCTTCCGCCAGGGCGCGCTTGGCGGAATCGAGGGCAAAGGCGCGATGCTGCGAGGCCGAGATCGGCAGCACCAGCCGGACGGCGAGGAACAGGATGACCGCGGAGGCCATCACCAGCACCGCGTTCATCAGGAAGGTCTGCGGGTCGTAGCTCTGCGGGTTCTCGGGCGCGATCAGCACGGGCGTGAACACCAGCGCGATGAAGCCGATGCCGAAGGTGGACGGGTTCAGCGACAGGAAGCAGGCGACGAACACCGGCACGATCATCGCGATCGCGAGCAGCGCGAAACCCTGGTTCCCGTTGAGGAAGCCGAACAGCACGATGCCGGCGAACAGCGAGGCCAGCGGCATGCCGATGAGGACGCCGACGGCGAACTTCTTCGGATCGGGCGCGGTCGAGGACAGCGCGCAGGTCGAGGCGACCTGGACCAGCGCGAACGAGGTCTGCGGCAGGCCCGAGAGGACCATGAAGGCGGCTGTGAGCCCGAAGCCGATCGCCACCCGCAACGCGGCGCGCAGGGCCACGGGGAAGTCGCGGTGGGTCGGAAGCTTAACGTCGCGCAGCGGCACGTGGCCGTCCGCGAGGGCGCGCAGGCCGTCGTCGGCGAAAGTCGCGGCGTTGACGAAGTCGAGGCAGCGCTGGAGCGCCACCAGCTCGTCCAGCGGCCGGCGCCCATCGCGGACCGCCGCATCGACGAGGTCGCGCAGGCGTGCATCGATCCGGTCGAGGCGGCCGGCATCCGGTTCGCCGACCCCGCCGGACGCGACCTCGCGGCACAGCCCGATCGCCTCCTCGACCGCCGAGCTCGGATGGCGCAGGGACGCGGCCGCGTTCGCCGCGGCACGGCTCGCCGCCGCCATCACGTAGAGCGCCGCGATGGCGCTGCGGGCGCCGGCCGCCCGGTAGGGGCCGTCGTCGAGCTCGCCGGCGATCGCGCTGGCATCCGCCCGCATCGGCGCGATCGTCCGGATCAGCGCGGCGGTCCGCAGCGCCCCGGGATCGCCCGAGGTGAACGCCTCGCGGGCGAAGGTCTTGGTGCCCGCGTAGGCCGAGGCCAGCGTCGGCAGCAACGTTCGCCACGTGCTCGGCGAGGCGAGGGCGTCGTTGATGAAGGTGATGGTGACGATCGCGACCGTGATCGCGGCCAGGCGCCCGACCGCCGCGTCGAACGTCGTCTGCGGCGCATCGATATGCGCGAGCGCGATGATCGCCACGGTGTAGCCGGACAGCATCGCGCCGTAGGCGCGGGTGTCCTGCAGGTACTGGGCGATGAAGACGCAGACCCCGATCCAAACCGCGAACGCGACCAGCAGCGTCACCCGGTCCTGCGCGAACAGCGCCATGAACACGATCGCGACGATGCCGCCGATCACGGTGCCGAGGAAGCGGTAGGCGGCCTTCGAGATCGCCTGCCCGCGCTTCGGCTGCGCCAGGATCGCCACGCCGGTGGCGGCCGACGACGCGCTGTCGAGCTGCAACCAGAACGCGGCGTAGAGCGCCAACATCATCGCCAGCCAGATCCGCAGGGCGAAGGCCCAGGCGGCCGGCTTCGGCACGATCGCGTCGAGCCGGTCGACCATCCGGCCGAGCCAGGGCGTGGTTTCGGTGGCGGCCTCGCTCATCGCGCCGGCGTGCCGGGGGCGGCCCCTGTCTCCACGGTCGCGGCGGCGTCCCGCGCCCGCCCGGCGATCCGCGCCTGCCACAGGCAGAGCAGCGGCGTGACGCCGAGCTCCATGCCGAGCGCCGCGAGCATCGTCAGCGACGGGACGCCGGTGAGCCAGAGGCCGAGCAGGCGCGCGAGCCCGCCGAGCACGACGACGAGGGTGAGGAACCGGAAGAGCCGGCCCTTCTCCTCGATCCCGGCGACGCAGGTCAGGAACAGGATGCCGATGCCCGTGAGCAGGCCGGACAGGTAGCGGAAATGGCTGTCGGCCGAGATGTCGGGCAGGCCGGCCTCCAGGCCGTTCATGCCGAAGACCACGCCATACAATCCGGTCGCGATCGGAACGATCGCCGCCACCGCCACCGTGCGCTGCAGCGCCTGTCGATCCGTCATCATCGCGTTCGGTTACGCTTGGGTACCAGAACGCACAACCCGCCGGAACGCAGGACGATCCGTCAGGCCTTCTCGCCCTTCAGGCGCTTGTTGCACTTGCTCCAGTATTGCGGCCACTTCGGACCCTGCGACACCTTCTCGGCGTCGGCCAGCGCTCGCCACTGCGCGCCGCAGGTCTTCTGGCGCTGGCGCGCCGCCATCTGCCCCGCGCTCGGGGCGGCGTCGGGCTTGGCCGCTGGCGCGGCCGGCGCGGCCATCGGCGTCTCGGTCGGCTTGGCCGGGGGCGGATCCTTGGCCAGGACCGGCTGGGCGAGGGCCAGCGGAACGGCGAAGGCGGCGATCGCGAGGAAACGGGCGAACATGACGGCGGACCCTCCGGGGCGGCACGTCGAATCGCGACGTGCGCTACCTCGCCCCACCACATCGCCAAGCTTGGCCGAGGACAAGGCCGAACGACCGAGCGGCAACAGGCGACCCGGTGATCTCTCGAAAACGTGAGCGGTGATCGGCCGCCCTTGAGTACGCGCCGAGTTCCGAGGTAGCTACCGTCGGCAGACGGGGCCCGTCGTGACGGCCGGCCGATCCGTTGGAGAGCGAAGGCAAGCGATGGCGGCCGTGACCGGCAAACCGATCGATCTCCACACTTGGAGCACGCCGAACGGCTGGAAGATCCCGATCATGCTGGAGGAGTGCGGCCTGCCGTATCGGGTCGTCCCGGTCGACATCGCCAAGGGCGAGCAGATGGCGCCCGCGTTCCTCGAAATCTCGCCGAACAACAAGATCCCGGCGATCGTCGATCACGACGGGCCGGGCGGCGAGCCGGTCTCGATCTTCGAATCCGGCGCGATCCTGCAATACCTCGGGCGCAAGACCGGCCGCTTCTATCCGGCTGACGAGCGGGCGCGCGTCGCGGTCGACGAGTGGCTGTTCTGGCAATGCGCCGGCTTCGGGCCGATGCTCGGCCAGACCCACCATTTCAAGATCTACGCGAAGGAGAAGATCCCCTACGCGATCGAGCGGTTCACCGCCGAGACCAACCGGCTCTACGGCGTGCTCGACAGGCGGCTGGCGGATCGCGAGTACCTCGCCGGGGACTACTCCATCGCCGACATGGCGACGGTGCCGTGGGCGAAGTTCACCGGCAAGCAGGGCGTCGACCTCGGCGCGCTGCCGAACGTGAAGGCGTGGCTCGACCGGGTCCTGGCACGGCCCGCCGTGCAGAGAGGCCTCTCCGCGATCTGATCAAGCGCGCCTGTTGATCGGACGCCGCCATCGACGGCGTCCGCAGGAGAGCGGTCCCGCCTACTTGGCGGCGGGCTTGGCCGGCTTCTGCGGCGCCGGCTCGGCGCCGACATTCGCGGCCTGCTGGTTCACGTCCGGCACCTTGGTCCAGGTCTGCGAGCCGCACAGCACCTTGAGCAGGCAGCCCGAGACCGACAGCTCCGAGGCGTTCTCGCGCTCGAGGCTGACCTGATAGATCTTGCCTTCCTCGATGTTGTAGATGCTGCCGGAGAACTTCGCCTCGTCCGGCTGCAGGCCCTCGATCAGCGGCAGGCCGAGTACGGGGCGCGAGCGCTTCTTCGGATCGGGGTTCTTGATGTCGGTGCGCGGCGCGCCGGCTTCCGTGGTGGCGACCTTGAGCCACACCACCTTGCCGCAGACCTGAGCCTGGCCGGCGCCGCAGCGGTCGATGCGGATCTTCGCGCGGCCGTCCTCGGTCAGCCAGGTGCCGGAGGGATCCTTGCTCGACTGGGCGTGGGCCGAGGCGATGCCGGCGAGGAGGAGGGTGGCGGCGAGGGCGAGACGCATGCAGGTAGCTCCGAAGCTGGCGCCTGACGGCGCGGGGCGGGTGGAGTTCGTGAGATCACTCAGCCACCGCATTCGGGCGATTTTTCGGCAGTGTTGCAGCGTTGCCATGGCCAAGCATCGTGCAGGCTCGGGTTGAGGGTGTCCGGCGCCCTCGCTATAAGCCCGGCGCCAAAGCGTTTTTCGCGACGCGCTTGCTGGCGTTTTTTATTTTCATCCGAAGCGGACTGACCATGGCCACCGAGCGCACCTTCTCCATCCTCAAGCCCGACGCGACCAAGCGGAACCTCACCGGCGCCGTCAACGCGGTCATCGAGAAGGCGGGCCTGCGGATCGTCGGCCAGCGCCGCATCCAGATGAGCCAGGCCCAGGCCGAGAAGTTCTACGAGATCCACAAGGAGCGCCCGTTCTTCGGCGAGCTCGTGACCTTCATGACCTCGGGCCCGGTGGTGGTTCAGGTGCTCGAGGGCGAGAACGCCGTCGCGAAGTACCGTGAGGTGATGGGTGCGACGAACCCGGCCCAGGCCGCCGAGGGCACCATCCGCAAGACCTTCTCGGAATCGGTCGGCGAGAACACCGTCCACGGCTCGGACAGCGCCGACAACGCCAAGATGGAAATCGCGCAGTTCTTCCAGGATTCCGACATCGTCGGCTGAGGAACGCGGGAACCGCGTGCCCGAGGGTGGTCGCCGGAACACACCGGGGACGCCTTCGGCTCGGTAGAACGCCACATCGCCCGGAATGGAGGGCGGTGTGGCCGCACCGTCATTGACGAAGCAGGCGGCCAGAGAGTCCAACGGCGTCGGATTTCCAGATCTCGCCAATGGACCTGCCATGACGACCCGCCGCCTGTCCCTGATCGCCGCCGGCCTGCTCTCGCTCGCCGCGACCGCCGCCCTCGCCAGCGGGTCCTCCGCGCCGTTCGATCAGTACCAGCCCGACCCGGCGCTGCGCACGGTGCCGAAGGCCAACCTCGAAGGCCGCGTGCGTCACGCCTGCGCCGTGGTCCAGGCCCGCATCACCAACGCGCCGGAAGCCTCGCTGGAGCGCCCCTGCGGCTGCTACGCGAAGCAGACCATGCGCTCGCTCGACGAGTCCGAGATCGAGGCCTACCGCGCCACCGGCTACTTCAACGATTCCGCCCGCGCCAAGGCGCTGAACGCACTGGATTCGTGCAAGCTGCAGCGGCCGGTCTAGAAACAAGTACGAGGCCTTCCCTCTCCCCTCTGCGGGGAGGGAAGGCGCGGAACGCTACAGGCTCAGCAGGGCCGCGTCGGCCGCGCCGCGATCGTCGTCGATCACGACGCGCTCGCCCTCCAACCGGGCACGCCCCCCAGCCACCAGCGCGAGCGCTGCCGGGTAGAGCCTGTGCTCCTGCACGATCACCCGCGCCGCGAGGCTGTCGGGATCGTCGCCCGAACGCACCGGGACCGCCGCCTGCGCCACGATCGGGCCGGCATCGAGTTCCGGCACCACGTAATGCACCGTGCAGCCGTGGAGGCGGACGCCGGCGGCGAGCGCCTGCGCGTGGGTGTGCGTGCCCTTGAACAGCGGCAGCAGGGACGGGTGGATGTTGATCATCCGCCCGGCCCAGGCCTCGGCGAAGCCCGCCGAGAAGATCCGCATGAAGCCTGCGAGGCACACCAGCTCGACGCCGGCCGCGCGCAGCTCGGCGTCGAGCGCGGCGTCGAAGGTCGCGCGGTCGGAGAACGTGGTGTGGTCGATCGCGTGCGCCGGGATGCCGACGGAACGCGCATGGGCGAGGCCGCCGGCCTCCGGCCGGTTCGAGAGCACCAGCACGATCTCGGCCGGGTAATCCGGCGCCTTCGCCGCCTCGATCAGCGAGACCATGTTCGAGCCGCGGCCCGAGATCAGGATCGCGACGCGCGTTCTGGGCTTCGCCGCCATCAAAGCGCGAGGCGTCCGGTGAACGCGACGGGCTCCGGGCCGCGGGCGGTGATCGCCCCGAGCCGCACCGGTGCCTCGCCGGCCTCGGCGAGGGCCCGAATCACCGCCCCGGCGCGGTCCTCGGCGACCACCAGCACCATGCCGATGCCGCAGTTGAAGGTGCGCAGCATCTCGGCCTCGGCGACGCCGCCCTCTCGCGCGAGCCAGCCGAAGACCGGCGGCGGGCGGACCGCGTCGAGGTCGATCGTGATGCCGACGTCGTCGGGCAGGACGCGGGGCAGGTTGTCCGGGAAGCCGCCGCCGGTGATGTGGGCGAGCGCCTTGATCCCGTCGGTCGCCTTCAGCACCGCGAGCAGCGGCTTCACGTAGATCCGCGTCGGCTCCAGCAACGCCTCGCCCAGCGTCCTTCCGGTGGCGAACGGCGCGGCCGCGTCCCAGGCCAGGCCGGTGCGCGCGACGATGCGGCGGACCAGCGAGAAGCCGTTCGAGTGCACGCCGGAAGAGGGCAGGCCGAGCACCGCGTCGCCGGCGCGGATGCCGGGCTTCGGCAGCAGGGTGCCGCGCTCGGCCGCGCCGACCGAGAACCCGGCGAGGTCGTAGTCTGCGCCGTCGTAGAGGCCCGGCATCTCGGCGGTCTCGCCGCCGATCAGGGCGCAGCCGGCCTGGCGGCAGCCCTCGGCGATGCCGCGGACGATGTCGGCGCCGACGCCCGGCACGAGCTTGCCGGTGGCGTAGTAGTCGAGGAAGAACAGCGGCTCGGCGCCCTGGACGATGATGTCGTTGACGCACATCGCCACGAGGTCGATGCCGATCGTGTCGTGCCGACCGGTCTCGATCGCGATCTTCACCTTGGTGCCGACGCCGTCGTTGGCGGCCACCAGGATCGCGTCCTTGAAGCCCGCGGCCTTGAGGTCGAACAGGCCGCCGAACCCGCCGATCTCGGCGTCGGCGCCGGGCCGGCGCGTGGCGCGCACCAGCGGCTTGATGGTCTCGACCATCGCGTTGCCGGCATCGATGTCGACGCCCGCATGCGCGTAGGTCAGCCCGTTCGTGGTCTCGGCCGTCATCGGCGTCCCGTTCCTGTGGTCCGGGGCTGCTTTAGCTGAGATTCGCGCCGACCGAACCCGTCAGGCCACAAGAAAATGACGCGCCGCGGCCGCTCCACGGCAGGGCAGGCACCGGCGGCAGCCTTGACCGTTCGGAACCGCCTTCCCACTGTCCCACGCGAGTTCGCAGGGGAGGGCGTCGATGCGCGGCAGGGCTGTGATCGGTCTGGCGGCGCTCGTCGGCCTCGGCATCGTGGTCTACCTGCTGCGGGAGGTGATGCTGCCCTTCGTGGCCGGCATCGCGCTCGCCTACCTGCTCGATCCGCTGGCCGACCGGCTCGAGCGCCTCGGCCTCGGTCGGCTGACGGCGAGCCTGCTGATCCTGGCGATGTTCGTCGCCGGCCTGATCGTATCGCTGCTGATCCTGGTGCCGCTCGCCGCCAACCAGGTCGCGGCGCTGATCAACAGCCTGCCCGGCATGATCGGGCGGCTGCAGGGCATCATCGCCGAGCGGGCCGGCCCGGTGCTGCAGCGGCTCGGCGGCGCCGACGTGGTCAACGAGCTGCAATCCTCCGTCGGGACCCTCGCGACGCAGGGCGGCGCGTGGCTGCTCGCCTTCCTCAAGTCGATCTGGTCCGGCTCGCAGGCCGTGATCTCGGTGATCTCGCTGCTGGTGGTGACGCCGGTGGTCGCGTTCTACATCCTCGTCGACTGGGACCGGATGATCGCGACGCTCGACACCTGGGTGCCGCCGCGCCACCGCACGACGGTGCGCCGGCTCGCCGCGCAGATCGATCGCGCGATCATCGGCTTCGTCCGCGGCCAGACGCTGGTCTGCCTGATCCTCGGCACCTTCTACGCGGTCGGCCTCTGGCTCGTCGGGCTGAACTTCGGCGTGCTGATCGGGCTGATCGCCGGCTTCCTCACCTTCATCCCGTATGTCGGCACGCTCACCGGCTTCCTGCTCTCGGTCGGCGTCGCGCTGGTGCAGTTCTGGCCGGGCTCGGACTGGCTGCATCTCGGGCTGACGGTGGGCGTGTTCCTCGTCGGGCAGTTCCTCGAGGGCAACGTGATCGCGCCCAAACTCGTTGGCGAATCCGTCGGCCTGCATCCGGTCTGGCTGATGTTCGCGCTGCTCGCCTTCGGCTCGCTGTTCGGCTTCCTCGGGCTGCTGCTCGCAGTGCCGGTTGCGGCCTCGATCGGCGTCGTCGTGCGCTTCGCCCTGTCGCGCTACCTGCAGAGCCGGCTCTACCACGCCGAGCAGCCGGTGCTGATCGAGGTGCCGCGGCCTTGAGCCTTGGCGCTTGACTGTCGGGCCGGCACGGTCACCCTGGGCGCCGCATGCGCGAGAACGCCCCCCCGAAGCAACTGGCCTTCGACCTGCCGCTCGATCCGCGCTACGGCCGCGAGGATTTCCTGGTCGGCACGGCCAACGAGGCCGCCTACGCGTCGATCGAGGCCTGGCCCGATTGGCCGGACACCGTGCTCGTGCTCACCGGCCCGCCGGGCAGCGGCAAGAGCCATCTCGCCTCGATCTGGGCGACGCGGGCCCATGCCTGGACCGTGCCGGCGGCCGAGGTCACGGCGGAGACCGTGACCCACTGCATCTCGAACGGCGCCCTGGTGATCGAGGACATCGACCGCCCGGGCCGCGACGAGGCCGCCCTGTTCCACCTGCTCAACCTCGCCCGCGAGCGAAAATGCCCGGTGCTGCTGACCAGCGGCGCGGTGATCGACCAGATCGGCCTGACGGTGGCCGACCTGCGCTCGCGCCTGAGGCTGGCGCCGGGCGTCGCGATCCGCGAGCCCGACGACGCGCTGCTGCGCGCCGTCATCGTCAAGCTGTTCGTCGATCGGCAGCTCGTGGTCGATCTTCGGGTGATCGACGCCGTCGCCCTGCGCATCGACCGCTCCCTCGGGCGCGCCCGCGAGGTGGTGACCGAGCTCGACCGCGACGCCCTCGGCCGCGGCCGCCGCATCACGCGGCCGCTGGCGCTCGCCGTCCTCGAACGCCTCGGGATCGCGGATGGCGGCGACGACGAGGACGACTGATCGCGATCGGTCGGACGCCGCCGGCCATCGCCGAGGAACGGGCTCGCCCGTCGCCGACCGTCACGGCAGTGTCGCATTCCGGCAGAGCACCCATGTTAGGGACGCCGCGACAGGCGGCAGGTGAGGAGTGGCAGGGTTGTCGGACATCGAATCGAACGTGGACGCCCTCGATCGTGCGGACGACGTCACCGAAGCCGGAGACGACGCGGCGCCGAAGCGCGCGCCGCGCCGGGCGGCGGCATCCGCACGGACCTCGCGCCGTCCCTCAGCATCCGAGGCCGCCGGCGACGAGTGGCCGACCACCGCCGAGATCCCCGAGCCGCCGGCGGCCGACGACGACAAGGCCGCGCGCGAGACGATCCTCGAGGCCGGCCGCGCCCTGCGGCTTTCGCCGGAGCGCTTCGTTAACCGCGAGCTGTCGTGGCTGCAGTTCAACCGGCGCGTCCTCGAAGAGGCCGCGAACCCGTCGCATCCGCTGCTGGAGAAGCTGCGCTTCCTCTCGATCTCGGCCAACAACCTCGACGAGTTCTTCATGGTCCGCGTCGCCGGCCTGCACGATCAGGTCCGCGCCGGGCTGACGCTGCCGTCGCAGGACGGGCTGTCGCCGTCCGAGCAGCTCGCGCGCATCGGCACCGGCGTGTCGAAGCTCGCGGAGGACCAGCAGGCGCGCTGGCGCGAGCTGCGCGAGGAGCTCGACGGCGTCGTCGCCCTGGTCGAGCCCGACGCGCTGCGCCCGGAGCACGCCGCGTGGCTGGAGGAGTACTTCCTCAACCACGTCTTCCCGGTGCTGACGCCGCTGGCGATCGACCCGGCCCACCCGTTCCCGTTCATCCCGAACCTCGGCACCACGATCGCGCTGATGCTGATGCGCCCGCGCGACGGCCGCGTGCTGCGCGCGCTGATCCGCATGCCGGGCGTGCTCGACCGCTTCGTGCGGCTTCCGGCGATCGAGGACGACACGGTCGCGCGCTTCATCGCGATCGAGCAGGTGATCGTGCTGTTCACCGGGCGCCTGTTCCCGGGCTACCTGGTGAAGGGGCAGGGCGCCTTCCGGGTGATCCGGGATTCGGACCTCGAGATCGAGGAGGAGGCGGAGGACCTCGTCCTGCATTTCGAGACCGCGCTGAAGCAGCGCCGCCGCGGCATCGTCATCCGCCTCGAGGTCGAGTCCGGCATGCCGGAGGACCTGCGCAGCTTCGTCTGCGACGAGCTCGAGATCGGCACGGACGCGGTGTTCATCGTCGAGGGCATGCTGGCGCTCAACGAGCTGTCGCAGATCGTCGGGATCGACCGGCCCGACCTCAAGTTCAAGCCGTACAATCCGCGCTTCCCCGAGCGCATCCGCGAGAGCGGCGGCGACGTGTTCGCGGCGATCCGCCAGAAGGATTTCTGCGTCCACCACCCCTACGAATCGTTCGATTCGGTGGTGCAGTTCCTGGCCCAGGCCGCACGCGACCCGAACGTCGTCGCGATCAAACAGACGCTCTACCGCACCTCGTCGAACTCGCCGATCGTCGCGGCGCTGGCCGAGGCCGCCGAGCTCGGCAAGTCGGTCACCGCGCTGGTCGAGCTGAAGGCGCGCTTCGACGAGGAGGCCAACATCCGCTGGGCGCGCAACCTCGAGAAGGCCGGCGCGCAGGTGGTGTTCGGCTTCGTCGAGCTGAAGACCCACGCCAAGCTGTCGATGGTGGTGCGGCGCGAGGGCGACAAGCTCGTGACCTACTGCCACGTCGGCACCGGCAACTATCACCCGATCACCGCCCGCATCTACACCGACCTTTCGTTCTTCACCGCCGACCCGGCGGTGGCGCGCGACGTCTCGCGGATCTTCAACTTCATCACCGGCTACGCCGAGCCGGCGCAGCTGGAGCGGATGTCGGTCTCGCCGCTGACCGCCAAGGCGCGGCTGCTGGCCGACATCGAGGCGGAGGCGGCCCACGCCAGGGCGGGCCGGCCGGCCGCGATCTGGATCAAGTGCAACTCGCTGGTCGACGCGCAGATCATCGACGCGCTCTACGATGCCTCGCAGGAGGGCGTGCAGATCGACTGCGTGGTCCGCGGCATCTGCTGCCTGCGGCCGGGCGTGCCGGGCCTGTCCGAGACGATCCGCGTGAAGTCGATCGTCGGGCGCTTCCTCGAGCACGGGCGCATCTACGCCTTCGGCAACGGCGTCGGGCTGCCGCACCCGAAGGCGACGGTCTACATCTCCTCGGCCGACCTGATGAGCCGCAACCTGGACCGCCGCGTCGAGTCGCTGCTGCCGATCAGCAACCCGACGGTCCATCAACAGGTTCTCGACCAGATCATGCTGGCCAACCTTCTCGACAACCGCCAGAGCTGGCGTGTACTGGCATCGGGCGGCGCCGAGCGCATCCACCCCGCCGAGGGCGAGGAACCGTTCAACGCGCACAAGTACTTCATGACGAACCCGAGCCTGTCCGGCCGCGGCAAGTCGTCGAAGAAGTCGAGCCCGCGGGCTCTCAGCCGTCGCGCGCAGCGGGGCTGATCGTCCGGCCCCCGGCCGGATACACAAATCGGGCGGTGCGGATCGCGCCGCCGGGTCATCGAGACGTGCGTTCGACGAGCCGATCGGTATCATACAGCGAGGTCGTTGCTTGGGTCCCCATCGCGCCAACCTCACGCTCGCTCATTCCGCCGACCGGGAGCCGGCCTTGGTCAACGCGCCCGTCGCGATCATCGACATCGGTTCGAACTCGGTCCGCCTCGTCGCCTATGACGGCCTGAGCCGGGCCCCGACGCCGCTCTACAACGAGAAGGTCCTGTGCGGGCTCGGCCGCAACGTCCTCACCACCGGCCGCCTCAACGACGAGGCGGTGCGGCGGGCGCTCGCCGCGCTCGCCCGCTTCCGGGTGCTGTGCGAGACCATGCGGGTTTCGCGGCTGTTCGTCCTCGCCACCGCCGCCGCCCGCGACGCCTCCAACGGGCCCGCCTTCCTCGAGGCCGCCGAGGCGGCCTGCGGCACGCGCATCGAGCTGCTGTCGGGGCGGCGCGAGGCCGAGCTGTCGGCGCTCGGCGTGGTCTCGGGCTTCCATGCGCCGGACGGCGTGGTCGGCGACCTCGGCGGCGGCTCGCTGGAGCTCGTCGACGTGCGCGGCGCCGTGGTCGGGCAGGGCGTGACGATGCCGCTCGGCGGCCTCGCGCTGCAGGACCTCTCCGGCGGCTCGCTGAAGAAGGCCGGCAAGATCGTGCGCGAGCACATGAAGAAGGCCGCGCCGCAGCTCGAGACCCTGCGCGGCCGCACCTTCTACGCGGTCGGCGGCACCTGGCGGGCGCTCGCCCGCCTGCACCAGGCCGCGCGGCAATATCCCGTCCACGTGATGCACGGCTACAGCGTCGAGCCGACGGACGAGCTGAGCTTCCTCCAAGTCGTCGAGCAATCCGACGCCGCGACGCTGCAGGACGTCGAGGCGATCTCCGAGGCGCGTCGACCGCTCCTGGCCTACGGCGCGGTGGTGCTGGAGGAGATCATCCGCGTCGGCCGCCCACGGGAGGTCGCGATCTCGGCCTCCGGCGTGCGCGAGGGCCTGCTCTACGAGCAGGTCGACCGCGAGACCCGGGCGCTCGACCCGCTGCTCGCCTCCTGCGCCGAGCTGAACCAGCTGCGCGCGCGCTCGCCGCGCCACGCCGACGAGCTGATCGCCTGGACCGACCGGTTCGTGGCGGCGCTGGACGGGCCGGAGACCGCCGACGAGCGCCGGCTTCGCCACGCCGCCTGCCTCCTGTCCGACATCGGCTGGCGGGCGCATCCCGACTACCGCGGCGAGCAGAGCATCGCGATCATCCAGAACGCGGCCTTCGTCGGCATCGACCATCCTGGCCGCGGCTTCCTCGCCCTGGCGATCTACTTCCGCCACGAGGGCGTCGCCCCGGAGAAGGCGAACCCGATGCTGCGGGCGCTCGCGGGCCCGCGCCTGTTCGAGCGCGCCCGCCTCATCGGCGCGCTGCTGCGCGTCACCTTCCCGATGACCGCCGGCATGGAAGGCGCGCTCCGCCGCATGCCTCTCACCATCGAGGACGGCCGCGTCGTCCTGAGCCTGCCGCCCGAATGGGACGCGCTGAACGGCGACCGCCTGCTCAACCGCGTCCGCGGCCTCGCCCGCATCGTCGGCCTGGAAGGGCGCGTCCGCGTCGGGTGACAATCCGGGTACGGGACCGGAGCGTGGCGCTCCGGTCGGGGCTCAAGCCGTTCGCTCGGCGAAGATCGCCTTCTTCACGATGGCGTGGACGCCCCAGTTGCCGTCGACCACCTGCGTGATGCCGAAATCGACCGCGATCGACATCAGCGAGATCGCCTCGTCCTCGGTCAGTCCCTTCGCGTGCATCAGGAACTGCCGCATCTTGCGGAAGGCGTCGCGCATCGCGAGGTCGATCGAGGACTTCTGGAAGATCGCGTCCTGCGCGGCCGGCCCGAGGTCCTTGAGGTAGTTCGGATAGCTGAAGCCCGAGAGGACCCACTCGTCGCGCGTCTCGATCATCGGGAAGTCGAGGCTCTCGAGCGCGGTGCCGGGCAGGTCCTGCTTCTTGTGCAGCACGAACTGGAACGTGCCGGTGAGCGAGCACTCGATCGCGGTGCCGCAGAGTTCCGAATCGCCCTGGCTGGCATGCGGATCGCCGACCGAGAACAGCGCACCCGGCACGGCGACCGGATAGTACATCGTCGCCCCCTTGCCGATGCGCCAGTTGTCGATGTTGCCGCCGGTGTAGCTCGGCGGGATCGAGTTCACCATGTCGGCTTCGGCCGGCGCCAGGCCCATCGTCCCGAAATGGGGGCGGATCGGCACGCGGATGCCCTTCAGGACGTCGAAGTTGCGCTCGGTCTTGGTGTGATCGACCAGCAGCCCCGGATAGTCGATCGTCGGGTGCGCGATCCCGTTCGGGTCGGTCACGCCGGGCCAGCGGAAGCTGTAGACCGCCTTCACCCAGTCGCGCGTGCCGGTGGCGTCGACCTCGTAGATCGTCACCACCTCGCGCGGCCGGTCGCCGGTGATGAGGTCCTTGTAGTGGTAGCCCCACCAGGCGGCGGCGTTGCTTCCGAACGCCAGGCCCTTGAACTTCGGGTTGGCGCAGGGCCGCGGCGCGACGTCGAGGATGCGGACCTCCAGCACGTCGCCCGGCTCGGCTCCGCGGATCGCCACCGGGCCGGTGCAGATGTGGACGCCGAGACCGCCGCCCGGCCCGAGCTTGGCATCCTCCGGGCCCGCCCCGCGCCGCGCGACGCCCTTCTTGTCCTTGGTCCACAGATAGACGCTCTCGGCACCTGGATCGCCCTGGATCATCCGCTCGGCATCGTCGCTGGCCTGGTGCGTGAGGGTCTCGATCGTGACGAAGTCGCCCGACGCGATCTCGACCTGCGGCTTCAGGTTCTTGCTGAAGTAGCCCCAGTGCACCGTGTCGGCGTTGGCTGGCAGCATCTGGTGCGTCGCCTGCCGCGGTCCGCGCGCCGCGCTGGTCTGGGCGAGCGCGGGCGTGACCAGGGACAAGCCGCCGGCCGCGAGCGCGGCAGCGCCGCCCGTGGCGACGAAGCCGCTCTTCAGGAAGGCGCGTCGCTCGGGCGCGAGATCGCCGAGGAAGCGGCGGCGGTGCTCTGCGAACGCCGCGCAGTTCGGATCGTCGCCCTGGCACATCGTCTCGACCCCCGGCATCCCACTCGGATCGGGAAATGCAAGGACACGGCCAGAGTCCCGGGCCGCTACTCCGACAGCATGCCCGCGCCGGGCTCGGCCGAGTCGAGCATCTGGCCGCCGCCCGCCTGGGCCTCGACCACCGCCGCGGTCGTCACGTTGACGATGCCGCGCGCCGTGACCGACGGCGTCAGGATGTGGGCGGGCTTGGCCGGGCCGATCAGCAGCGGGCCGACCGGGAGGGCATCGGCGAGCACCTTGGCGAACTGGTAGGCGATGTTGGCCGCGTCCAGGTTCGGGAAGATCAGCACGTTGGCCGCGCCCTTCAGGCGCGAGCCCGGCAGCACCCGGTCGCGGACGATCTCGGAGAGCGCGGAATCGGCCTGCATCTCGCCGTCGACCTGAAGCTCGGGCGCGCGGTCGTTGATCAGGCCCAGAGCCGCCCGCATCTTCATCGCCGAGGGCGTGTCGGACTGGCCGAAGTCGGAATGGCTAAGCAGCGCGATCTTCGGGGTGATGCCGAAGCGCGTGACGTGCCCGGCGCAGGCGACGGCGAGCTCGGCGATCTCCTCCGCGCTCGGATCCTGGCGCACATGCGTGTCGGCGAGGAAGTAGGCGCCCTTCTTCGTGACGATCAGGCTCATCGCGGCGCATTGCGTCACGCCGGGCGACAGCCCGATGATGTCGCGGATGATGCGCAGGCGCGTCTCGAACCGGCCTTCGAGCCCGCAGATCAGCGCGTCGGCCTCGCCGCGGCGCACGGCGATGGCGCCGATGATCGTGGTGTTGGTGCGCACCAGCGTGCGGGCCGCATCCGGCGTGATGCCGCGGCGCCCGGCGATGTCGAGGTAGGTCTGGACGTAGGAGCGGTAGCGCGGATCGTCCTCCGGATCGATCAGCTCGAAGTCGCGGCCCTCCTGGATCGAAAGGCCGAAGCGCTTGAGCCGGGTCTCGACCACCCGCGGGCGGCCGACGAGGATCGGCTTGGCGACGCCGTCCTCGACGATGGCCTGGACCGCGCGCAGCACGCGCTCGTCCTCGCCCTCGGCGTAGATCACGCGCTTGGGATTCTCCTTCGCCTTGGAGAACAGCGGCTTCATGATGAAGCCGGAGCGGTGGACGAACCGATCGAGGGATTCGGCGTAGGCCGCGATGTTCTCGACCGGGCGGCCGGCGACGCCGGAATCCATCGCCGCCTGGGCGACGGCCGGCGCGATGCGCAGGATCAGCCGCGGGTCGAACGGGCTCGGGATCAGCGAGCGCGGCCCGAACGGCCGGGCCTCGCCGCCATAGGCACGGGCCACCACGTCGGAGGGGGTCTCGCGGGCGAGCGCGGCGATGGCCTTCACCGCCGCCTTCTTCATCTCCTCGTTGATGCTGCGCGCGCCGACGTCGAGCGCGCCGCGGAAGATGTAGGGGAAGCACAGGACGTTGTTGACCTGGTTCGGGAAGTCCGAGCGCCCGGTGCAGATCATCGCGTCGGGGCGCTTCTCCTGTGCCAGGTCGGGCATGATCTCGGGATAGGGGTTGGCCAGCGCCATGATCAGCGGCTTCTCGGCCATCTTCTCGAGGTATTCGGGCTTGAGCACGCCGCCGGCCGAGAGGCCGATGAACACGTCGGCGCCGGGGATGACCTCGGCCAGCGTCCGCGCCTCGGTCTCCTGGGCGTAGACGTCCTTCCACCGGTCCATCAGCTCGGTGCGGCCCTTGTAGACCACGCCCTTGATGTCGGTGACCGTGATGTTCTCACGGGTCGCGCCGAGCGACACCAGCAGGTTGAGGCAGGCCAGGGCCGCCGCGCCGGCGCCCGAGGTGACGATGCGGACGTCCGACAGCTGCTTGCCGGCGAGCTCGAGCGCGTTGAGCACGGCCGCCGCCACGATGATCGCGGTGCCGTGCTGGTCGTCGTGGAAGACCGGGATGTTCATCCGGGCGCGGCACTGCTCCTCGACCTCGAAGCATTCCGGCGCCTTGATGTCCTCCAGGTTGATGCCGCCGAAGGTCGGCTCCAGCGAGCACACCACGTCGACGAGCTTGGCGACGTCGAGCTGGTCGACCTCGATGTCGAACACGTCGATGCCGGCGAACTTCTTGAACAGGACCGCCTTGCCCTCCATCACCGGCTTCGAGGCGAGCGGGCCGATGTTGCCGAGGCCGAGCACGGCGGTGCCGTTGGTAAGCACGGCGACGAGGTTCTGGCGGATGGTGAGGGTCGCGGCCTCCTGCGGGTCGGCCGCGATCGCCTCGCAGGCGGCGGCGACGCCGGGCGAGTAGGCCAGCGCCAGGTCGCGCTGGTTGCCGAGCGGCTTGGTCGCCTGGATCTCGAGCTTTCCGGGGCGCGGGAGGCGGTGATAGACGAGAGCCCCTGACTTGAGATCCTCGGACATGTTGTCGCCCATGGCCCATTCTCCCTCGATCAGGCGCGTACGTCGTGTGGCGCCGAACGCCCTCGCATGAAGGCCCTGTTGCACCGGCTGCGCAGCGGGCGCAACCCGAACAACGAGACGCGGATCCACCTGGAAAAGCTGGTGCGCGCCCACGGATTCTCCATCGGTGCCTATTCGTACGGCCGCCCGAAGGTGCGATTTGCCGAATCCGGGCGGAGGCTGACGATCGGCCGCTATTGTTCCATCGCCGACAAGGTCGAGATCCTGCTCGGCGGCGACCATCGCCTCGACTGGGCCTCGACCTATCCCTTCGCCGCGATGCGCGGGCTGTGGCCGGAGGCGGACGCGCCGGCCGGGTACCACGCCTCGCGCGGGGACGTGTCGATCGGGCACGACGTCTGGCTCGGCTCGGGCTGCCTGATCCTGTCCGGGGTCACGGTCGGGCACGGCGCGGTGGTGGCGGCGCACGCCGTGGTCACGCGCGACGTGCCGCCCTACGCAATCGTCGCCGGCAACCCGGCCAGGGTGGTGCGCACCCGCTTCGACGCGGCGACGGTGGCGGACCTCGTCGCCTGCGCCTGGTGGGACCTGCCGCATGCGGCGGTGTCGACGCTGGTGCCGCTGCTGCAGAGCGGGCGCATCCCCGAGCTGATCGCCGCCGCCCGCGCCGTTGCACCGCCTGCCTGAATCCCTTACCCGCGGGCCGATCGCACTTGAGCGCCCGCCCGAAGGTCCGACCGATGTCCCAGACGCCCCCCGACCGCCTCGCCGTCAACCCGAACAGCCCGTTCTACGACGAAACCATTCTGGAGCGCGGCATCGGCATCCGCTTCAAGGGGGTCGAGAAGACCAACGTCGAGGAATATTGCGTCAGCGAGGGCTGGGTCCGCCTCAGCGCCGGCAAGACCCTGGACCGCGCCGGCAACCCGATGACGGTGAAGCTCAAGGGCACGGTCGAGCCCTACTTCCGCGACGCCGCACCCGAAGCCTGAGCCTCGCGCCGGCCGCGCGCCAGGTCGAAATCGCGCAGGGCGCCCGCGACCAGGGCTGCGACCTGCTCCGGGCTGCGCGCATTCCGGACCACGAGGCTCGCGAGCACGTTGGTGCGGCGTTGCCGCTGCTTGGCCGTCCGGGCGTGGTTCGAGAGCCGCAGGGCGAAGCCGCATCCCGCGCGTTGCAGGTACAGGCTGTCGCCGCGCTCGTTGCGCGCGGTCACCCGGAAACCGTGCTCGGCGAGAAGCCGCGCCGCGTGCGCGAGCGCCGCGGCCGGGGGCAGGGCGCGTGCGCCCGAGCCGGTCACGGACCGGCCGGCTCGATGGTGCCGAGGGCGCGGCGGCCCAGGGTCCGCGTCTTCAGCCGCAGCGCCGGCCGCTCGATGGCGTACCACGAGGCCGCGGCCACCGGGATCGTCAGCGCGAGCGCCGGGAGCAGCAGCAGCGCCGAGGAAGCACCGGGCCACGAAGCATGCAGGCTCTGCTGCACCGGCCAGCCGTAGAGGTAGATACCGTAGGAGAGGTCCGCGGCAGGGTCGAAGGCCTTGCGCGCCAGCCAGGGCGACAGCCCGAGCCAGACTGCGCCGTAGCCTTCCGCCGTGAACAGCAGCGTGCGGTAGAGCGGGGTGTGGCGCGCCAGGAGGCAGGCCAGCGCCAGGATCGCGAGCGGGACGACCGAGAGGCGCACGGATGCCCTTCCGGCGTAGAGCGCCGCGCCGATCGCGAAGATCAGCGGCAGCCGCAACGCCGTCTCGAGGCCCTTCGGCAGGTCGGGATGCCTCGCATCCGCGATCAGGAGCGCGATCGCGAAGCCGGCGGCGATCAGCGGCACCACCCAGCGCGTCCGCAACGCGCCGACGAGGCCGGCGCCCACGACGCCCAGATAGCACAGGGTCTCGTATTTCAGGGTCCAGACCGTGCCGAGCGGGCTGCGATACGGGTTGTCGGGAAAGACGCCCGGCAGCGACGCGTTGCTCTTGAAGGTGGTCAGCGTGCCCCGCACGAAGCGCCAGACGCCGCCATCGCGCAGATACTCGCCGAGCGGCAGCGTGCTCATCGCGGCACCGAGGACGAGGGCGACCAGCAGCGTCGCGGCGACGAGCCCCGGCAGGATGCGCAGGGTCCGGGCGATGAGGTAGTCGACGAGGCCGCGCCGGTCGAAGCTCATCGTCACGAGGAAGCCCGACACCGCGAAGAAGCCGTTCACCGCGTGCTCGCCGAGAGTGAAGCCGGTCGCCCGCGCCAGCGGCTCGTCGAGGGCGTTGCCGCTGGTGACGCTGAAGGCATGCGAGACCACCACCGCCAGCGCGAGCGCCAGGCGAAGGCCGGAGAAGCCGTTGTGCGGGCGGGCCAGCGCGTCCGCCACCGTCGCGGCGCGGGTCATTCGAGGCCCTCGCGGGCCAGCGCGGACCGGCCCCGCAGCGCGGCCCAGGCGCCCGCGGCCGAGCCGCCGTAGCGCTCGACGCCGACACGCCGCAGGACCAGCAGGGACAGGCAGGCCTTGAGCGCGTTGGCCGCGAGCCCCGGCAGGATGGGGTCGGCGAGCCCGTACTTGCGGGCGACGTAGGCGCGCGACCACGCCTGGTGCCAGCGGGTGCGGAACATCCGGCCGCGCTCCGGCGCCGAGGAGCGCCCGCGCCCGTGCAGGACCTCGGCGCCGTGCACGTGGACGAGGGCGCGGCCCGCATCGGCGATGCGGCGACAGAGGTCGTCGTCCTCGTAGAACAGGAAGATCCGCTCGTCGAAGCCGCCGAGCGCCAGGAAGAACGTCCGCTCGATCATCAGGCACGCGCCGGAGAGGAACGGCGCGCAGGCATCGCCCGCAGGCAGGTCGCGGCGCCCGCGCGGGTTGGTGAGGTACGGCGCCAGCAGGGAGCGCGGCTGGTAGAAGAACCGGCCGTCCGGCTCGACGATGCGCGGCGCGAACAATCCGGCCTCCGGCCAGCGCTCGGCGGCGGCGAGCAGGGCGTCGGCCGCGCCCGGCCGCAGGATCACGTCGGGGTTGAGGATCAGCACGTAGCGGGCCTGCGCGGCGGCGCGGACGCCGAGGGTGTTGGCGCGGCCGTAGCCCTCGTTCCGAGCGTTGCGGACCACCTGCGCGCCGGCCGCCTCCGCGATCTCCGCCGATCGGTCGCGGCTCGCATTGTCGACGACGATCGCCGGCACATGCTCGGCCGCGAGCGCCGACAGGCAGGCCGGCAGAGCCTCGGCGCTGTCATGCGCGACGACGACGGCGACGAGGCTGGGCACTTAACGGACTCCCCGGGGCGACCGTTTTTCCCTCCCCCCTCTGCGGGGGGAGGGAAGGACGCGTGGGGTCACGCCTTCTTCTCAGGCAGGTTCAGGCGGATGTGCAGCTCGCGAAGCTGCTTCGGGGTCGCCTCGGACGGCGCGCCCATCATCAGGTCCTCGGCGCGCTGGTTCATCGGGAACAGCACCACCTCGCGGATGTTCGGCTCCTCGCAGAGCAGCATCACGATGCGGTCGACACCCGGCGCGATGCCGCCGTGCGGCGGGGCGCCGAGGCGCAGCGCGTTGAGCATGCCGCCGAACTTGGCTTCAAGCACGTCGCGCCCGTAGCCCGCGATCGCGAACGCCTTCTCCATGATCTCGGGCTTGTGGTTCCGGATCGCGCCCGACGACAGCTCGATGCCGTTGCAGACGATGTCGTACTGGAACGCCTTGATGTCGAGGATCTTGGCGTCGTCGCCCTCGCCGAGGGCCAGGAAGGCGTCGTGGTCGAAGTTCGGCATCGAGAACGGATTGTGCGAGAAGTCGATGTGCTTCTCGTCCTCGTTCCACTCGAACATCGGGAAGTCGGTGATCCAGCAGAACGCGAACTGGTCCTTGTCGGACAGGCCGAGGTCGTCGCCGATGCGGATGCGCGCCTTGCCGGCGAGCGCCGCGGCCTTCGCCTCGGTGCCGGCGGAAAAGAAGACCGCGTCGCCCGCCTTCGTCCCGGTCTTCTCGGCGATCCGTGCCAGGATCGGCGCGGGGATAAACTTGGCGATCGGGCCCTTGCCCGTGAGGGCGCCGTCGACCTCCTCGAACACCACGTAGCCGAGCCCGGGCGCGCCCTCGGCGCGGGCGAAGTCGTTGAGCTTGTCGAAGAACGAGCGCGGCTGCGTCGCCGCGCCTGTCGCCGGGATCGCGCGGACCACGCCGCCGGACTTGATCACGCCCTTGAACGCCTTGAACTCGACCGCGTCCTCGGCGAACTCGGCCGTGACGTCGGCGATGAGCAGCGGGTTGCGCAGGTCGGGCTTGTCGACGCCGTACTTCAGCATCGCGTCGGCGTAGGTGATGCGCGGAAACACGTCGGTGACGCGCTTGTCGCCGGCGAACTCCTTGAACACCCCGTGCAGAACCGGCTCGACCGCCTGGAACACGTCCTCCTGGGTGACGAAGCTCATCTCGATGTCGAGCTGGTAGAACTCGCCCGGCGAGCGGTCGGCGCGCGCATCCTCGTCGCGGAAGCAAGGCGCGATCTGGAAGTAGCGGTCGAAGCCGGCGATCATCGTCAGCTGCTTGAACTGCTGCGGCGCCTGCGGCAGCGCGTAGAATTTCCCGGGATAGACGCGGGAGGGGACGAGGTAGTCGCGTGCGCCCTCGGGGCTCGATGCCGTGAGGATCGGCGTCTGGAACTCGAAGAACCCGCCCTCGCGCATGCGCCGACGCAGCGAGTCGACGATCGCGCCGCGCTTCATGATGTTGGCGTGCAGCTTCTCGCGGCGCAGGTCGAGGAAGCGGTACCGCAGGCGGGTCTCCTCGGGGTACTCGAGGTCGCCGAAGACCGGCAGCGGCAGCTCGGCGGCCGCGCCCAGCACCTCGAGCTCGTCGATGTAGACCTCGACCGCGCCGGTCGGCAGCTCGGCGTTCTCGGTCCCGGCCGGCCGGGTGCGGACGCGCCCGTCGAGGCGCACGACCCATTCCGAGCGCACGGTGTTGGCCGCCTTGAAGGCCGGCGAATCCGAATCGACCACGCACTGCGTCAGCCCGTAATGGTCGCGCAGGTCGATGAAGAGCACGCCGCCATGGTCGCGGATGCGGTGGCACCAGCCGGAGAGGCGGGCGGATGCGCCGACATCGGATGGGCGCAGCGCCCCGCAGGTATGGGTCCGGTAACGGTGCATCGCAAAACCTTGGAATGGAAGCGCGGCACCATTCACGCGAGGGGGGCGAAGTCAAGGCGCGCCGCGGGACCGGGCGGCCGGGTGCCGAGCCTCGCCGTCGCGGATGCCCGGCGGAACCGCGGGCCCAGCGAAGACGGCGCAGGTCCTCGGGGACGTCGAACCTGAGGATCGATGGGGATGCCGGCGCATCCGGCTCCCCTTTACAAGAAACCTCCGATATAGCCGGGGGCATGGATCTGATCAGTACGACGCAGGCGCTCCGCGACGCCTGCGACCGCCTCGCCGCGCAGAGCTTCGTCACCGTGGACACGGAGTTCATGCGCGAGACGACCTATTACCCCAAGCTCTGCCTGATCCAGATGGCGGCGCCGGACGGGACCGGCGTGCTGGTCGATCCGCTGGCGGACGGCATCGACCTCCAGCCCTTCGTCGACCTGATGGCGGACGAGGGCGTGGTGAAGGTGTTCCATTCCGCCCGCCAGGATCTCGAGATCATCTGGCTGATGGGCGGGCTGCTGCCGCAGCCGTTCTTCGACACCCAGGTCGCGGCAATGGTCTGCGGCTACGGCGACTCGGTGTCCTACGAGCAGCTGGTCAACGACGTGGCCAAGGCGAAGATCGACAAGTCCTCGCGCTTCACCGACTGGTCGCGGCGCCCGCTCTCGGACGCGCAGCTCTCCTACGCCCTGTCGGACGTCACCCATCTGGTGACCGTGTACGAGAAGCTGGTCGCCGACCTCGTGCGCGACGACCGCGGGCAGTGGCTCGACGAGGAGATGGCGGTGCTGACCTCGCCCGACACCTATCGCGCCGACCCGGCTCAGGCCTGGCGCCGCCTGTCGGGGCGGATGCGCAAGCCGCGCGAGATCGCGGTGCTGATGGAGGTGGCGGCTTGGCGCGAGCGCGAGGCGCAGACGCGCAACGTGCCGCGCGGGCGCATCCTGAAGGACGAGGCGGTGATCGACGTCGCGACCTCGGCGCCGCGCAGCGTCGAGGCGCTCGGCCGGTTGCGCTCGATCCCGGCGGGCTTCGAGCGCTCGCGCACCGGCACCGACATCCTCGCCGCCGTCGAGCGCGGGTTCGCCCGCGACGTCGGCGAGATCGCGCTGCCCGAGCGCGGCCGCGGCCGCAGCGGCGGCAACGGGGCGCTGGTCGAGTTGCTGAAGGTGCTTCTGAAGGCGGTGTGCGAGACCGAGGGCGTCGCGCCGAAGATCATCGCCACGGTGGACGATCTCGAAGCGGTGGCCGACGACGACGCGGCCGACGTGCCGCTGCTCCAGGGCTGGCGCCGCGAGCTCTTCGGCAGCAAGGCGCTCGACCTGAAGCACGGTCGCCTCGCGCTCTCCGCCGAGGGCGGGCGCATCGTGGTGCGGTCGCTGGCCTGAACCGGCGATCGGCCGGCATCCGGTCATCGACGCGAGACCATCGCAGGCGAACCCGTGACACGGGGACGGACCGGGACTAAATGGCAATGCGATTGCCGAAACGTCCCAGGGCCCCACGTCGCATCCGATGCACGAACCCAACGAAGTCCTCCAGACGCTGACCGGGCGGGGCACCCTCTCGGCGGAGGGCTGCGGAACCGTCCGCGTCCGCTACCGGGTGATCGTGGAACGGCGGGCATCCGTCGTCACGGCCCATGGCAGCCTTCACGGAAGCCATGCCGGCCTGCGCCCGATCTGGCTGATCCCGGACTCCACCCTGCGCCTGAAGACCGGCCGGACCCTCGCGATCTCGCTCACCGACCTCGTCGGCGACGCCGCCGAGTTCGAGAGCACCGGCGCCGTCGGAACCCTCGCCTGAGATCGTCGCGGTCGGCCCGCGAGGCAATCCTCCTTCCCGGATGATCACCGTTGAGACGGCGATTCTCGACATCGCTCGGCGCAGAAAAATGCCGTTCTGGGTCGCCGACGGCGGTTTCATGCGACCAGAGCGCGCAGAAGCGGCAGGAAATCACCGAAGCTTGACCGCGAAGCATCCTCAGCGGTGTCGCGACCGGATTTTGCAGCGCATCTGCCCATTGCCAAGGCGATGCCGCGTCATGCCGCGCGATGCGGCAGCGCACCGTGCACCGAACGCATGAAAAACGCGAATGCCGAAGCTCAAGCTGCAAACGGCGCATGTGTTTGCCGCTCATGCCGAAGCACAACACCTCGGTACGACGCCGTCTTGTGCGATGCACAATAAGTTTTTGCGGCGCGTCAACGACGCTGGTCTTCCCGCGAGGGTGCGGCGACTTGCGCACAACCCTATCGGAGGCGCCCGAACCGAGTTGACGAGGCTCAAAAATCTCTTAGAGTTCGTTCAAGCTTCGGTTTCGAGGGGGCCGCCTCAGGGATGGCGGCCTCTGGCTCGGCGACCCAAAGTCGTCGATTTCCTGCCCGCTACCGAAGCAAATCCATCCCTGTCGCAAAGAGTCAGGTCAGGTCTTCTCGACGCGGTCTGCGTCGTGTCCGGAAGGCATCAAGACTTGTCGGAGGAACACACATGAGAGCGGTTCATCTTCTCGCGCTTGGCGCGAGCCTTGCGGTTGCCGCCCCGGCGATCGCGAACGACGATCTGATGAAGCATCTGGCGAACCCGGCCGAGCAGGTGCTGCAGACGGTCGACTACGCCAACACGCGCTATTCGAAGCTCGACCAGATCAACGCGGGCAACGTCAAG
>NZ_VRVH01000250.1:0-6826 GCF_008040095.1 Methylobacterium sp. WL6
ACGGAAAGCCCTACAGCGCGATCGTCAAGCTCGCCGAGAGCGTCCACGCCTTCGTCGCGATCGATCGGGGCCTGCGACAGCAGCGCGGCGCGGGCGGTCGCCTCGGGATCGTGGCCGCCGAGGTCGACGACCGCGTCCCGCGCGACGCCGAGGCAGCTGGGGCCGAGCAGCCGATGCAGCACGGCCTGCGGGTGGCCGTGGGCGATCTCGCGCTCGAAGCCGGCGCCGGTCTCGATCGCGTCCCAGCCGGCCGCGTCGAGATCCAGGTCGAGGCCGGGGAGCACCACCGCGCCGTGCGGCAGGCCCGCCACCGCGGCGATGAGCTTGGCGGTGGCCGGCACCGAGCCGGTCGAGCCGGCGATCACCACCGGGTCGCGCGGACGCTCGCGGGTGAGGCGGCCGGCCTCCGCCAGCACGAGGTCGCGCGCCCGCGAGACCGGATCGGTGAGGCCGCGCTCGGCCAGGATCCGCGGCCAGTTCTCCGCGGCGATCCGGACGAAATCGAGGGTCAGGCCGAAATAGCGCGAGTACTCGGCCTCGACGGCACCCGCGATCTCGGACCAGGGCAGGCCCTCGACGGTCAGCGCGTCCATCAGCCCTTCGAGGTCGGCGGCGAGCGCCACCGCGTCGGCGGGCGAGGCCGGCACCAGGAACGGCACCTCCTCGTCGATCGGCAGCAGCGAGCGGTCGACCGCCTGCGCCCAGGACTGCACCAGCCGGGCGAGGATCAGCCGGCGCTCGAGCTTCTGCATCTCCGGGTCGAGGCCGACGGCGGCGTTCGCGACCAGCGGCATCGCGGCGAGATCCAGCTCGGCCTCGTCCGCCTCGCCGAGCGGGATCATCCGCGGCAGCAGGGCCGCCTCGCCCAGCCGCGCCGCCAGGCGCTTGGCCAGCTCCTTCGCCACGCCCGGCGTCGGCAGGTAGATCGTGACGGCGGCGAGCGCGAGCGGGTCGCGCCCGAGATCGCCGACGAGGCGCCCATCGAGCAGCGCATCGACCAGCGTCGGCAGGAACGGCGCGCCGCGGGTGATGGTGAAGACGTGGGCGTGTGGGTCGGTCGGGTCGATCTGGGTCAACCGAGGATCCGTTCGCGCTCGTGCGAGAAGTTGAGCACCTTCCTGCCCGACATCGCGCTGGTGCGGTAGAGGTGGAGGTCGTCGGTGATCAGGGTGACGTCCGGCTCCCGCGCGTTCGGGATCGAGACGTCGTTGAGGCCCAGCCTGTCGAAGTCGACGGAACCGACGGCATCCGCGCTCGGCGCATACGTCTCCGTCGCCGCCTCCGCGTAGGAAGGGAACGCCTCGAGAACCGGGGCCAGGCGGGCCTGGTCGAATTGTCGGATCTGGCACGCGGTCTCGGCAAGGACGTTCGGCGTGGCGACGAAGATCGCCGCATCCCCGATCCGGAGCTTCAGCAGCCCGAAGTCGTCGATCGTGTGGATGCGCGCGCGCCGATGCGCGGCGATGCATGATCGGGAGGCGGTCCCGACGAAGAGCAGCAGAAGCAGGTTCGTGTCGACGAGCAGGCGTCCGGCACTCAAGGTTCGACCCGGCGGTCGGTGACGGAGACGACGCGGCCGTCATCGTCCTTGAGGTGCACCACCTTGTAGGATCGTTTCGGATCGAGATCGCGCCCGAGAGCGGTCACAAGCGGCTTGGACGCGTCCCAGGGCCGCGAAAACCCGACGGTGATGAGCCGCTGGTTCAGCGCGTCGTCGAACCGGATCTCCTCGAGACCGATGTTCGTCGGCTGCTCGGCATCGAAGACCGCGGCGACGTAGTCCTTCGCCTTGGAAACCGCTTCCTTCACGTCCACCGGGACCTCCGCAGCGACCAGGGCCATCCTCGATGCGAGCAATCTAGAGGTTCCGCATCCGTTCCTCAAACGGAATCGCGGCTCACCCCTCCTGCGCGCTCACCCGCACGCGCTCCTCGGCGGCGCGGATCGCGTCGGGCGTGCCGACGTGGAGCCATTGCCCATCGAGCCGCAGCCCGGACAGGCGGCCCGCCGCGATCGCCCGGTCGAACAGCAGGTTGAGCGAGAACGCGCCGTCCGGCGTGTCGGCGAACAGCTCCGGCTTCACGATGGCGACGCCCGCATAGATGAAGGGGGCCACCCGGCGCTCGCCGCGCCGCTCCAGCCGGCCGTCGGCGTCCATGACGAAGTCGCCCGAGCCCTCGTAGCCGAGGCTCGTGGTGGTCGGCGCCACCAGGAGCAGGATGTCCATCCGCGCCGCGTCCCAGGCCTCGATGAGCCGGGCGAGGTTCGGGGTCGGGCCCTCCAGCCAGAACGAATCCGAGTTGAACACCACGAAGGGGTTCGCGCCGACCAGGGCGAGCGCCTTCTTCACGCCGCCGCCGGTCTCGAGCAGCGTCTCGCGCTCGTCGGACACGACGATCTTCGGAAGGCCGACGCGCTTGGCCAGGTGCACCTCGATTAGGTCGGGCAGGTAGTGGACGTTGACCACCGCGGTCTCGATCCCGCCCTCCGCCGCCCGGTCGAGGGCGTGGTCGATCAGCGCCTTGCCCGCGACCTCCACCAGGGGCTTCGGCACCGTGGCGGTGACCGGGCGCATGCGCTTGCCCAGGCCCGCGGCGAGGACGAAGGCGCAGGTGATCGCGGCTTGCGCGGTCGGCGGCGAGGCGGGGGTGTCGCTCATGCGCGGGGCTCGCGAAGGAGAGGTCGGACGGCGGTTCAGGCGGGCTCGGCCGGCGGCTCGGCGCGTCCGAGCAACCCGGGCAGGTGCCGCAGGTGCCAGTCCCGCAGGGACGCCAGCGCCGGGTGGGCGAGGTTGCGGGCGAGGTAGCCCTCGATCCGCGGGATGTGGGCGAGGTAGGCCGGCTTTCCGTCGCGCAGGTTCAGCCGGGCGAAGATGCCGAGGATCTTGGTGGCGCGCTGCGCCGCCAGGATGGCGTAGGCGGTGGCGAAGCCCTGCACGTCGAAGGCCGGATCGCGGGCACGGCGCTCGCGGGCGTAGAGGCCGAGCAATCTGAGCTCGAACTCGGCGTTGGCGTCGACCCGGGCGTCCTGCAGCAGCGAGGCGACGTCGTAGGCCGGGTGGCCGAGCACCGCGTCCTGGAAGTCGATCACGCCGATGCGCTCCAGCCCGTCGCGCTCGGGGAGCCAGATCAGGTTGGGGGAATGGTAGTCGCGCAGCGTCCAGGTCGGGCGGGCGGGCACGGCGCCCTTCAGCACCTCGGCCCAGAGCGCGCCGAACGCGTCCCGCGCCTCGGGCGGGAGCGTGACGCCGCGCAGCGCCGGGGCATACCAGTCCGGCAGCAGCTCGGTCTCGAACAACAGCGCGTCGGCATCGTAGGCCGGGATCACGTGGTCGATGCCGTCCGCCACCGGCAGCACGCCCGGCAGCTCGACCGCGTGGAGCTTGGCGAGCAGGCGCGTCGCCTCGGCGTAGCGCTCGGGCCGCGGGCCGGCGGCGTCGACCACCGGCTCGGTGCCGAGGTCCTCAAGGATCAGCAGCCCGGTGTCGAGGTCCTCGCCGTAGATGCGCGGCGCCGAGAAGCCGAGCGCCCGCAGGCCCCGATCGATCGCGACGAAGGCGTGGACGCTCTCGGCGAGCTTGACGATCGCGCTGTAGGGCTTTCCGTCGCGCACCGGCGGCCCGTCGGCGCGCGGCGGCGAGATCATCAGCACCGCCGAGCGGCCGTCGGGATGCGTCAGGCGCTCGTAGGCGCGCGACGACGCGTCGCCCTGCATCAGGGTGCGGGTCGCCTCGTCCCAGCCGCTGCGGGCGAGCAGCGCGCGGACCGCGCGCGCCCGGTCGAGGCGGGCGCGCATGCCTTCGGTGCCGGAGATGCGGGCGAAGCGCGAGCCCTCGCCGAACTCGGGCCGCAGCGACAGGTCGATCGACAGGACCGGCCCCTCGCGCGGCGGAAGCCGCTCGGGCCACTCGACCAGCGTGATCGCGGCCTCGGTCATCTCGTCGAAACCGAGCTCGACCAGTTCGTCCGCGCTGCGCAGCCGGTAGAGGTCGGCATGGACGATCGCGCCGAGGCGACCCTCGTAGGGCTGGATCAGCGTGAAGGTCGGGCTCGGGACCTCGAGGCTCGGATCGTCGGCAAGCTCGCGGATCAGCGCGCGCGCCAGCGTGGTCTTGCCGCCGCCGAGGCCGCCCGAGAGCGCGACGAGGTCGCCCGGCATCAGGAACTCGGCCAGGAACAACCCGAGATCCTCGGTCGCGCCCTCCTCCGGCAGGACGATCTCCCAGACCGGCGGCTGCGCGTCCGCGGGGGGCGTGCCCGGCGAGGGGGCTGCGCCCGAGACGGCACCCTGCCGGTCGTGATCGGGATCGTCCTCGCCCAAAACCGTCAACCTCCGAGCGCCGATGCGCGGCGCGGCCTTGCAACCGTACCGGTCTATCGGAGGATCCTTAACCGAACTTCGCGAAAACGCGCATCCCCGCACGGGGCGGCACCGGTCGCGGCCGGCGCGGCGCGGTCGAAGCCGGTCGTCGCGATGAGATCGGCCGGGCGTGCGGGACAGCTCGGCCCATCCGCGGCCGGTCACGCCGCGGCGATCTGCGGCGCGTCGCCGCCGGCGGCCTTCCAGTTCCGGATCAGGGCGAGGGTGTCGGCCAGCGGCACCGGGCAGCCATAGAGGTATCCCTGGCCGTAGGCGCAGCCCATCTCGGCGAGCGCCGCCGCCTCGGCCGGCGCCTCGATGCCCTCGGCCACCACGGGGATGCCGAGCTCGTCGGCGAGCACGAGGATCGTCTGGATGATCTTGCGGTTGCACGGGGTGGTCAGCATCGCCCGGACGAAGGCGCGGTCCACCTTCAGGGTCGTGATCGGCAGCTTCGACAGGTAGCTCAGCGACGAGTAGCCGGTGCCGAAATCGTCGATGGCGATGCCCATGCCCGCCTCGCGGCACACGCTGAGGGCCTCCGTGGCGCCCGCGGGATCGCGCATCACCGTGCTCTCGGTAATCTCCAGCTTCAGCGTCGCGGGGGCGATGCCGGTGGAGCGCAGCATCTCGGCGACCATCGCCGGGAAGCTCGCGCGGGCGAGGTCGTAACCGGTGACGTTGATCGAGAGGAACAGCGGCCCTTCGGCGGCGCCCGGGTTCTGCAGGGCCGCCATCATGATCTCCGGCATGATCCGGCCGACCTCGGAGACGACCCATTCGGTGATCTCGACGATCAGCCCGCTCGATTCGGCCACGGGGATGAACGTCATCGGCGGCACCAGGCCCTGCTCGGGGTGGCGCCAGCGGATCAGCGCCTCGAAGCCGGCCAGCGTTTCGGTGCCGAGCCGCACGATCGGCTGGAGGAACAGCTCGAACTCGTTGCGGTCGAGCGCCCGGCGCAGGGCGCGCTCCATCATCACCACGGAGATCGCGGCCTGGAAATCCGCCTTGAGCGCCGGCGAGGGCTCGACGGCGACGGGGCGCGCCGTCACGGCCGGGGCATGCGGCTTCAGCAGCGCGATCGCGTCGCGATAGCGGGCCATGACCACGCCGAGGCACAGGCGCAGGATCGGGTCCGCCTGCAAGGGGCGATTCTCGATCTGCGCCTCGGAGATCGGGACGAGGACGCAGTCCTCGATCGCCCGCGCCGAGGTGGGGCGCGGGCCCGAATCGAGGATCGCCATCTCGCCGAAGATCTCGCCGGGGCCGCGCTCGGCGAGCGGTTGCTCGATGCCGTCGCGGCGCAGGAAGATCGCGGCCCGTCCGGCGACGATCAGGTAGGCCACGGTTCCGGGCTCGCCTTCCTCGAAGATCGCGCTGCCGGCGGGCAGCGTGATCGTAGCGTTGGGATCGTTCATCGTCCGGTCCATGTCCCACCGAAACTTCAGGTGGCCTGGAGCGAACTTTGCCCGACGGACATTAATCAACCTACAATTCGTTCGATCCCAATCCGCGCAATACATACCGCCGCGAACGAATGCTGCGGCAGCGAAAAACGATCGATGACGTTGCGGCGTATACAACCACTGGATGGTCAGGCGAATACTATCTTCGATAGAGATCCGCATCGCCGGCCATCACCGGCGGCCTTCGGCGGCGCGATCACGCGACGAAGCGCCAGACGTGGCTCTGCTTGATCTCGGCATCCTCCAGCGCCCGCGTCACCGGCACGGCGTAGCTGGCGATCGCCTCGAGGCGGGCGCGCGGCAGGTAGCTGCGGCCGGGATCGCCGATGAGCACCGTGGTGCCGGCCGCGTGCAGGCGGCCGAGCCAGTCGCCGACCGCGCCGGCGAGGTCGCGCTCGTAGAAGATGTCGGCGGCGAGCACGAGGTCGACGTCGGGCACCGTGCCGATCAGGTCGGCGGAGGAGGTGGCGATGCGCCCGGAGACGCCGTTGGCGGCGGCGTTCAGCGGGATCGCCGCGATCGCGAAGGCATCGAGGTCGCTGGCGAGCACCGAGGCGGCGCCGGATCGCGCCGCCGCGATCGCCACGAGGCCGGAGCCGGAGGCGAAGTCGAGCACGCGCCGGCCGGCGGCGACCTCCGGGTTGTCGAGGAGGTAGCGGGCGAGGGCTTGCCCGCCGGCCCAGGCGAAGGCCCAGAACGGCGGCGGCAGGCCGATCTCGGCGAGCTCGTCCTCGGTCTTCTGCCACAGCTCCGTCGCCTCGTCGGCGACGTGGAGCACGATCTCCGGCGCATGCGCCACCGGCAGCAGGCGGGTGTTCGCGCGGATGAAGGCGGCGGCGTTCTCCGGCGTGATCATGGCCCGAGCAGCTCGCGATAGAGGCCGCACACGGCCTGCGCCACCGCGTGCTCCGAGAACCCGTCCTCGACGATGCGCCTGCGGGCCGCCGCGCCGAGGGCGGCCACGCGATCCGGATCGCCCGCGAGCCGGACCAGGGCGG
>NZ_VRVH01000251.1:0-6768 GCF_008040095.1 Methylobacterium sp. WL6
GCCCTGTGAGATCAGCACGTCTGCCTGACGTAGCTTCGCGACGATCTCCTCGGGCTTCGGGGGCTTTGCCATCTTGTCCGTCCTCCAGGCTCAAAAGCCATACCAAAGGGCGGACCACTTCAATGGGGGCTGACCATAACAATGGCATGGTCTCGCAGACCGGCATGGGAAACGTCGCCGCGCTCTATCAGCAAGGGCAGGGCAATGTCGCCGTGATCTCGCAGACCGGCCGCTCGCGCTGAGATTTCATGACCACGATCGTGTATCGACGATTTCGTCCGTCCGAATCGTGACTTGATGCGACCTATTCCGTTTGATGGCCGTCTCGGGGCAACGGTCGTCAAAAGCGCTTCGGACCTTCCACATCCACGCTAGAGTGCGGAGCGGATTCCCGGCGTCTGAAGATCGCGGCTCGTGTAGGCGGCGTTCCCTAAGCTAAATCAATGCGATTTTCGCGAAACGTGTGATTCAGGTGGACACGCTTGAGAACCTTCTTGCAGACCCAGGGATTGTGCGGTTAGAAGCCGTCCTTGGTCCACGCGAACTGCCGAACAGGCGGCTGTTCGGCACCCAAGACTTCGTGCGATGGCTAGATGGGCAAGTACGCCAGCAAGAACCGTCGCCAAGCGGAGCCGAAACGACACCACTCGAACAGATCGACGACCTCTTTCACCGATATTCGACGGGCGGCTTCCTGGCTCATCGCCGGGAATTTCGTTGTGTCAAAGTCGAAAAAATCCTGTATGGGAATTAAAGACCGTAGACGTTCGAATATTCGGCTGGTTCCCGGCAAGAGACTGCTTCGTGTGTGTTTTTGGAGATTTTGCTGATCGCGTAAAAGATCATGATCTCTATCGCGGCTATCGCCTCGAAATTCGGCGGATGCGACGCGAGATGGGGATCAAAGAAGATCTTTGCGGGATGGGGGGGCGCCGAGTGACGTCATATCATTTTAGGACCAACGGCCGGTCCCGATCGGCGGGACGCCTGATCGGTCGCGTGCGCAGCGAGCTGCTCCAGGCCTTGCTGGAAGAACGCACGGCATCGGGCGCCTCCATCCAATCCGTCGCCGACAAGCTCCTTCTCGAGCGCTCGGTCATCAACGGCCAGCTTTCCGGGCATCAGCAGCTCTCGCTTCGACTGATCGCCGATCTGGCTTGGGCCCTGGATCGCGAGATCGTCTTCGAGATCCGCAAGGTCGAGCGGCAGGCGGGCCAGAACTCTCCCCCGGAAGTGTCCACGGCGATGTCTCGCGCACCGACCCTGGTCGGCGTTTCGCGCACCCTGACGTCGACGCTGCCGCCCAGCCGCCAGATCCACGTGCGACCTCGGCAGGCGAGGCAGAAAAGCGCCTCCACATGAAGCGCCATGGATTCTCGATCTTCTGCGACGACATTCGTAACGAGGTGGGCGGAAAGCTGAGCTTCATCGGGTGCTACAATTCGGTCATGTTCGCCTCTCCGGACATGCCGTTCATCCTGCCGAAGTTCTGCATCCATACGCATGTGATCTCGTCGGCCGAGCACCCGCTCTCCTCCGTCCTGCTACGCTGCTACGTGCCCGGCCTCGAGGATCCGATCATCGAGGAGCCGGTGGAGACGCCGCCCATCGCCGAGCAGCGGAAGCTCGTTTCCGCGCTCGAATCCGGCAGCACGGCGCCGCGATACATCGTGGCGTCGGCGAGCCTGATCCTCTCGCCTTTCGAGATCTTGAGCACGGGCCTCATCAGCGTCCGCGCCGTCCTGGGCGACATGGCGGAAGAACTCAGCCTCGGATCGTTGAGGGTGGTCGTCGCAGACTAGGTGTTTGATCCCACGGTGTGGTGATACGGTTGAGCACCATGCTGCCAGCGATGCGCTCTGGCCCAGGTTCTTCATGGAAGGCCGAGGCGGACTTGTCGATCGCGATGCCGAGCGGAATCTTCCGCGGATCGACCAAGTCAGGATCGATGCTCGCGGCCTCGATGCGGCCACGGAGCACCGCGGTCCTTCCTGATGCGAGGCATTGGTCTTCGAGCGGTGTCCTGAGCCATTTCTCGGCCCTCCAATTCACGATCTCAGATGGGGATCGGGATGCGGACCCGACATCGAGGGCTGGCCAAAACCTCGATCCCGGCGCGCGCACGGACTCCGAATGACCCCGATCGCGGTTTTTCCTCCCCACGGTCCCAGCCTTCTGGCCTACTCCTCTCTTGCTGTGGTCGAGGGTCTCGCACGATGAGGTCGGCGACGGCTTGGTCGTGCACCGTGATGGGGAACCGCGATCATCTGCAGCGCTTGGCCTTCCTGCCGGCATGAGGTCCGGCGGGAGAGCAGCATGTCGAGCGACACCCACAAGCATCAGGAACTGCTCAGCGCTTTGAAGGCCGCGCAGGGCAAAGGCGACGGCTCCTTCGAGCAGGCCGTGACGAATGCCTTCGAGCACGTCTTCGAGCACCTCGATCGACTGAACTCGCACGTGTCGCTCGGCGGACCGGAGGGGGACGAGCGTCATCTCAAGACCGGTGAGTCGCCGACGCTGCGATAAGCTCCGGGCCCTGACTTCCGATTCGGAGTCGGGGCCGTCGTCCCTGCCTTCCTCTCGATGGCGCCGGTCGTCATGCGACGTGACCGAGCCCAGGGCCGACAGCGAGTTCGTCGACCAGGATGCTCACGATCCGCATCGGTCGGTCCGTCGTCGGTCGCCTCGCACAGGATGGCGAGCGGGGACGGCCGCACACCGGCGGCGCGAAGATCGCCGAGGATCCCTGCCGACCAGGGCACTCGGAACCATCGGGGTGTGCGGCTGGTCCAGCGCAACGGCTATCGTGACCGGGACTGGCAGACGCGGGCCGGGACCGTCGAACTGCGCATCCCGAAGTTGCATAGGGGGGCGTGCTTCCCGGCTTTCTTGATCGTCTCGGCGGCGGTGATCGTGAGCACCGACGGCCGACGCGAGGTGCGCGGCATGGATGTCGGCCCCTCCGAGGCCGAGACGTTCGGGACAGCCTTCCGCAAGCTCGCCCGGCGGGGGCTGCGCGGGGTCAAGCCGGTGATCTCGGACGCCCACGAGGGCATCAAGGCATCGGTGGCCCAGGTGATGAGCGCAACCTGGCAGCACTGCCGCATCCACTTCCGGAGGACGGGGCTCGCCCAGGCCGGCCGCTCAGGTCTTCGATGCGCTTTGCGGGGCTCTGATTCCTCGGGGCGCGTTCGAGCCACGGTCCTGCGGTCAGCTCCAAGACTTCAAACGACGGACGACGCGGTCCGGGCGGCCTCCGGACTCACCCCCAGGCGCCGCTCCGCGCGCGGGCGCGCATGGCCTCGATGAACACGCGGACGCTCGGCAGGTGCGCGCGGCTGGCGTCGAACAGCAGGTGGATCGGCACGGGCGGCGGCGCGTGCGCGTCGAGCACGCTGCACAATCGGCCCGCGGCGAGGCCCTCGGCCGCCTGGTAGCTGAGGACGTTCGCGAGCCCGAGCCCGGCCGCGGCGGCGGCCAGCTGGGCATCGATCGAGGTCACGGTCAGCCGCGGCGCGACGGCGACGCCCTGCGACCGCGGGCCGAAGCGCCAGTGCGAGCCGGTTCGGACGTTGTCGCCGGCGATGATGTCGTGCTCGGCGAGCGCCTTCGGGTCGGCCGGCCGCCCGCGCGCGGCGCAGTAGGCCGGGCTCGCGACGATGACCTGCCGCACCGTGCCGAGGGCGACCGACCTGAGGCGGCTGTCGCGCGGCTCGCCGATGCGGACCGCCACGTCGATCCCCTCCTCGACCAGCCGGATGTTCCGGTCGAGCAGCATCAGCCGCGCCGACACCGGCCGGTGCCGGGCGAGCAGGTCCGCCACCACGGGGAGGACGTGCAGGCGGCCGAAGACGACCGGCGCCGTGATCTGCAGCTCGCCGTGCGGCGCCGCCTGGCGCCCCATCACGACGTGCTCGGCATCCTGCAGCCGCATCAGGATCTCGCGGGCGCGATCCAGGAGGGCGGCGCCCTCCTCGGTCAGCGCCACGCTGCGGGTCGAGCGCCGGAATAGCGGCACGCCGAGATGCCGCTCGAGGGCGGCGATGGTCCGCGTCACCGCGGGCGGCGAGTGGCCGAGATGGCGGGAGGCGGCCTTGAAGCCGCCCCGCTCGGCCACCGCGACGAAGGTGGTCAGCGCCGCGAAGCGGTCCACGCGATCATTCCCGAAAACGAAATTCTGAACTGCGAAGGTGATGGATTATCGCCGCCGCGTGAAGCCGCTACCTCTCCGGCATGCCCGGTACCTACTTCCACCACCTGTTCGGCGAGACGGCGCGCACGCTCCAGGCGCGCGCCGGCTCCCGCGCCAGCTACGCCAGGCGGGAGGCCTCGTCCGCCGACGGGCGCGATGCGCTGACCGAGCGCGAGCACGCCTTCCTGCAAGCGCGCGACAGCGTCTACCTGGCGAGCGTCGGCCCCGAGGGCTGGCCCTACATCCAGCATCGCGGGGGGCCGGCCGGCTTCGTCCGGTCGCTGGGCGAGAACCGGATTGGATTCGCCGACTACCCCGGCAACCGGCAGTACATCTCGCAGGGCAACGTGATCGAGCGCGGCCGGGTGGCCCTGTTCGCGATGGACTATCCGGCCCAGCGCCGGCTCAAGCTCATCGGCCACGCGCGCATCGTCGCGGCGGCCGAGGATCCCGATCTCGTCGCGCGGGTCTCGCATCCCGCGGCGCCGCCGGCCGTGGCCGCGTTCGTGATCGACGTGGTCGGCTTCGACTGGAACTGCCCGCAATTCATCGCGCCGCGCTTCACGCGCGCCGAGATCGAGGCCGAGCTCGGGCCGCTGCTCATCGAGAACGCGAACCTGCGCGCCGAGCTGGCGCGCCTCAAGGGAGCCTCCGCATGACCGAGCCGTCGACCCGTGGCGTGCATCATGTCGGCCTCGCCGTGCCGGACCTCGATGCGGCCGAGCGCTTCTTCGTCGACGCGCTCGGCTGGCGCGTCGCCGGCGGCGTGCCGTCCTACCCCGCCGTGTTCGTCTCCGACGGCGCGATCCTCGTGACGCTGTGGCGGATCGCCGATCCGGAGGCCGCGGTGCCGTTCGACCGCCGCGCCAACGTCGGGCTGCATCACCTCGCCCTCAAGGTCGCCGACCGCGCGGCGCTCGCCGCCGCCTACGACCGGGTGCGCGGCCATCCGGGGACGACGATCGAGTTCGCGCCCGGCCCGATGCGGGAGGGGTCCGAGACGCACCACTTCATCGGCACGATGCCGGGCGGCGTGCGCCTCGAATTCGCCACGGCGTAGGACCGTTCCTGTCGCCAGGCCGGCTTTCACGTCGGCGCCCTGCACTCTCGGACCGAACGGCGGGAACCTCGTCCCATGGCCTTGCCGACGCCTGCCCGGCCTCGAACGCTTCCGCACGGCGATCGCGCCGGCGCCGACGACAGACGGACGGCCCGGCGCGCGGTCGCCTCGGCCTCCTGCGCCAGCCTGATCGGGATCGGGCTCGCGCGGTTCGCCTATACGCCGCTGCTTCCGGCGATCATCGACGGCGGCTGGTTCGAGGCCTCGACCGCGGCCTATCTCGGGGCGGCCAACCTTGCGGGTTATCTCGCCGGCGCCCTGCTCGGGCGGCCGCTCGCCGCCCGCACCCGCGTTCCCGTGGTGCTCCGCGCGATGATGGTGGTGGCGACCGCGGCGTTCTTCGCCTGCGCCTACCCGCTGAACGTCGCGTGGTTCTTCGCCTGGCGCTTCGCGTCGGGCTTTGCCGGAGGCGCGCTGATGGTGCTGGCCGCGCCCGCCGTGCTTCCGCACGTGCCGCCGGGCAAGCGCGGCCTGGCCGGCGGCCTGATCTTCATGGGCATCGGCGTCGGCATCGCGGCGTCGGGGACGCTCGTCCCGCTCCTCCTGCGCGGCGGGTTGCAGCAGGCCTGGTTCGGCCTCGGCGCGCTCTCCTGCCTGCTCACCGTCATCGGCTGGCGGGGCTGGCCGTCCGAGGCTCCGGCGGCAGTTCGGCCGGTTGCCGGTGCCGAGCCGTCGCGCGCGCCAGGCCGGGCGGCGCTGCGGGCGCTCTACGCGGAATACGCGCTCAACGCGGCCGCGTGGGTGCCGCACATGCTCTTCCTCGTCGACCTCGTCGCGCGCGGCCTCGGGCAGGGCATCCAGGCCGGATCGCACTATTGGGTGCTGTTGGGGCTCGGCGCGACGGTCGGCCCGATCCTCGTCGGGCACCTCGCCGACCGGACCGGCTTCGGTCCCGCGCTCCGGCTCGCCTTCCTGGTCGAGGCCGGCGCGATCGCGATTCCGGCCCTCGGCCTCGGCCCGTCGTGGCTGATCCTGTCGAGCGTCGCGGTCGGCGCCTTCGTCACCGGAACCGTGCCGCTCATGCTCGGCCGCATCGGCGAGCTCATGCCCGGGGAGCCGGAGCGGCAGAAGGCGGCCTGGAGCGTCGCCACCGTGGCGTTCGCGCTGTTCCAGGCCGGCGCCGCCTACGGGCTGTCCTTCGTCTTTGCGCACACGGCGGGCAACTACACGCTGCTGTTCGCGCTCGGCACGTCCGCGATGGTGCTGGCGCTCGCCATCGACCTCGGCACGGCGCTGGCGACGCCGCGCCCCGCCTCCCCCGCCCGTCCCTGAGGCTGGCGCCCGAGTCCGGCGGAGTTGAGCGTCCGTGCCGCATCGCAGCCGTGCCGAACGCGGGGCGAGCGGCGCCGCCGCACGATCTCGCGGCGATCGCTCAGCCCGAGGCTTCGTTCGCTCCCGGTTCGATCGACGGCGGGTCGGGCTCGCCGGCGGCCGCGATGGGCAGGCCGGTCGCGCC
>NZ_VRVH01000252.1:0-6652 GCF_008040095.1 Methylobacterium sp. WL6
GCCCTGGCGATCGCCCTGGAGCGCGCCGGCGCGGCGACGGACCGCGGCGTCGCACCGGAGCGCGACCCCGCCCTGGTCGCGGCCGGCCGCGCGCGCCTGCGCTTTTCCGACGATGCGGCCGCCGCACGCCTGCTGCTGTCGGAGTTCGGCTGGACGTTCCACCGCGGGTGACCGGGGTTCCGGCCGACGGCGCCGGAGCCCGCACGGAGCCGATCCCTTCCGAAACCGCGGATCCGGGTTTCGCGCCTGCGACGCCCGGATCCGATCGAGGCGTTCAGTGCGACTTGACCAGGGCGCGCAACGCCTCCGCTGCCGCATCGCGGGCCGGGAAGGCACGCCGCATCGCGTCGACGAAGGCGGCGGCCGGGCCGTCCCAGTCGTGGCGGGCGACGTGCGCGCGGGCGCGAGCCGGGTCGAAGGGCAGCCGGCCCTCGACCGCCGCCTGCATCAGCGCGGCGAGACGCTCGACCCGGTCGGGCGCGTCGAGGTCGAAGTAGCTCGCCGCGTCGCCGCCCGATTCGGGGATGGCGGTGACGTTGGAGGCGATCACCGGCGTGCCGAGCGCGAGGCTCTCCAGCACCGGGATGCCCCAGCCCTCGCCGGCGCTCGGGAACACCAGGGCGGAGGCGTTGGCGTAGAGGTCGCCGAGGCCGCGGTCGTCGATCCCGGCCACGTGCACGACGTCGGCCATCGACGAGAGCCGCGCCAGCGTCTCCGGGCGCTCGCCGTCGGGCTTGCCGACCACCACGAGGCGCGCCGCCCCCGTGGGAAGCCGCGCGAAGGCGTCGAGCGTCAGCGCGAGGTTCTTCCGCGGCTCAAGGCGCCCGACCATCATCAGGTAGGGGCGCCCGTCGCGGATCGGCGAGCGGGTGATCGCGCCGGTGCGGGGCGGGCTCGTCCCGCACCGGACCTCGGCGATCCGGGCCGGGTCGATCCGGTAGGTCCGTGCGATCGAATCGCGGCTGTAGCGCGAGATCGTCACGACGAGGCGGGCGCGCTTGGCGCCGAGCCGCGTCAGCAGGCGGGTGCGCCAGCGCATCCCGAAGGAGAAGAACGACGGATGGGTCTCGAACAGGATGTCGTGCACCACGACGACCTGCCGCCCGCCCGGCACCAGGGGCGGGGCGATGTAGGTGGTCACCAGCGCGTCGATCCGGTCGCGGTGGACGAGCCAGGGCCAGACCGCCAGGAGCCGCACGGCCCGCGGAACCCGCGGCAGCCGGACGTGCTCGACGTTGGGGCCGGAGATCATCGTCGCGGCGCGCCCCGGGTCGTCGGAGTAGATCACGTAGGTCGCGTCCGGGTGGCGCGCCACGGCGCGGCCGACCACGTTGACGAGCCAGGTGCGGCTGCCCTGCATCTTGCCGACGAGGACGTGGGCATCGATTCCGATCCGGAGTGTCATGTCAGGGGCTCCGATAGGCGCCGAAGGACGGGGCCTCGTTGGGGGCGTAGGTGCGGCCGGGCAGGTCCCGCGTCGCGCCGAGCGGGATGCCGGGGCGCGCGAGCGCACGGGTCAGCGCGAAGCCGTTCGCGAAGGGTTTTGCGATGTCGGCGAAGGCCGGCGCCTCGGTGAGGTCCGGCGCGCGCGATCCCAGCGGCAGCGACGCGCCGTCGTCGGTGCGGGTGGCGCCGTAGGCGTAGAGCCGGCCGCCGGCGGCGTGCCGCAGCAGGTTCGGGCCGATGGCGTTGCCGCGGCCCGTGCTCGTGGCCTCGACGGCGATGGCGGCGACGTTCGCCCGCGTCGCCACCACGATGTTGTTCAGGACGCGGTTGTCGACGGTGCGGCCGACCTGCTTGGTGTAGTCGCTGGCCAGCACGATCTCGCCCTTGTAGGCGTGCCGGCCGCCGGAATCGGCCATGTTGCCGACGACGGTGTTGTTGGACACGAGGTTCCGGCCGGCGTCGAACAGGTTGATGCCGGCCCCGTCGTTGCCGGTCGCGACGTTGAAGGCGACGAGGTTGTCGTCGCACCACTGGTCGACCTGGATGCCGTTGCCGTCCTGGCCCGTGGTCTCGCGCTGCCCGGTGACGACGTTGTAGCGGATGGTGTTGCGGTCGCCCGCGTCCTGACCCGCATCCTTGGCGTAGACGTGGATGCCCGAGGTGCCCGACATGCCGATGCCGTTGTCGTGGACGCGGTTGCCCTCGACGACGTAGCCGGAGCCGTTGATCTCCATCCCGTGGATGCCGCTGCCGGAGACCGTGTTGCCCGCGATGATCGTCGGGTCGTCGGCGGGCGCGTTGATCACGTCGACCGCGATGCCATGGGTCTTGTTGCCGGTGAGCCGGTTGCCGAGGATGCGATGCCCGGCCCCGGAGCCGTCGCCGATCCAGATGCCGAGGCCCGAGGCGTCGACGGCCGAATCCCGCACCGTGACGTGGTGGCTCCCCCGGCGCAGGATGAACCCGGAATTCACGGCCCCCCGCACGGTCAGCCCGGACACCGCGACGTGGGCGGCGTTCTCGAACACCACCGAGTTCGACAGCACCGGCTCGGTGCCGGGCACCGCGGCGAACGTCACCGGCGCCTCGGCGGTGCCGCGGGCCGCGACGACCACGACGCCGTCGAAGCGGCCGCCCTTGACCAGCACCGCGCTGCCCGCCGCGAGGCTCGCGAACGGCACCGCGGACAGCGCCGCGACCGTCCGGTAACCGGGCATGGTCGAGCCCGACGGATCGACGAGGATGCGCTGCAGGCTCGGCGGCTCCGCCGGCTGGCAGGCGGTGGCCGCCACCAGCATCGGCAGGAGCGCGACCAGCACCGCCGCCCGGATGCGGTTCGTCATGCGGCCTCCGCGAAGGCGCGGGCGATGGCGAGGCGCTTGCGGCGCTGGAACAGCCGGCGCCACACCGTGCGGCCTGCGGCCGGGCTGAGGCGGGTGAGCGAGCGCGCGGCGGCCCGCCAGCCGGGCAGGGCGACCTCCGGCATCACGAGGTCGGCCAGCGCATGGCGGCGGGCGCGGCCGAAGGGCTCTGGGCCGACGAGCCCGAGGCGGGCGAGGTCGGGGGCGAGGTCGGGGCGCTTGCGGTACCATAGCACCAGGGCCGCGCCCTCCCGCTCGGCGATGCGCAGGTAGGCCGCCTCGTCGAGGAAGTGGTGGTGGTAGGCCAGCGCCTTCGGCTCGTAGAACAGGCGCATCCCGCGCCGCGCCAGCCGCTCGCCGAGCTCGATGTCCTCGTGCCAGGTCAACTGCTGGTCGAAGCCGCCGGCCTCGCGCAGGAAGCCGGCGTCGACGCTGACGTTGCAGGTCAGGAACGCGTCCCAGCCGAGCTCGACCCTGCCGGCGAGCGCATCGTAGGAGGCGTCGTGATGGAGCGCCGCGAACGGCGAGAACGGCAGCGCCGGGTCGATCGTCATCCGCCCGAGGATCGCCGTCTCGCGCCCGCCGCGCCGGGCATGGGCCGCCAGGTGCGCCGCGACGAGGTTCGGGCCGGGGATGGTGTCGTCGTTGACGATGAGCAGGCGCGTGCCGCGGGCGGCCTCGATCGCCCGGTTGCGGGCGGCGTTCGCCCCCGCATTCTCCTGGCGCAGGTGCACCACCGGCCGCCGCGCGGTCGCGACCGCCCGGCTGATCACCGCGCCGGTGCCGTCGGCCGAGCCGTCGTCGCAGACCACGATCTCGAAGGCGGCCTCGGTCTCCTGGCGATCGAAGGCGGCCAGCGTCAGCCGCAGGGTCTCGGCGCGGCCGTAGGTCGGGATGATCACCGACAGGATCGGGGTCTCGGAGGGCGGGGGCGTATCCGGCGTCATGACGAGGCTTCCGGGCTTGAGAGGCTGGGGAGAGAATTGCGCGGGCGCAGCCACAGGGCGCCGGCGAGGGCGAGGATCGCGCCGGCCGGCAGGGCGACGGGAGCGAGCGCGGCCGGGCTCGCGAAGACGCAGGCCGCCATGGCGAGGGGCGGAGCGAGGATCGCCGGCAGGTCGCGGGGCACGAGCGGCGCCCCGACGGACCGGTGGAACACGGATACAACCACTGCGAGCATCGCGATTTCGGCGGCCAGGGCCGCGAGCGCGGCACCCGTGGCGCCTGCCCGCGGCACGAGCACGAGGCAGAGAATCGCGTTCACCGCGCAGCCGGTGGCGCTGAACCAGACCGCGAAGCCGGTGCGGCCGAGGGCGATCAGGGCGGAGAACAGGATCGTCGCCGCGATCATCGCGGCGGCCATCAGCGCGGCGATGCGCAGGACCGGCACGCTGGCGGCGTAGTCCGGCCCGAACAGCAGGCGGACCAGCGGGTCGGCGAGCACCCAGGCCGCGACCACGCCGGGGCCGGCGGCGGCGAGCACGAGACGCAGCGCGAGACGGGCCTGCGCCAGCAGGGTGCCGGTGCCGACGGCGCGCCCGAACACCGGCACCAGGGGCGCGGCGAGCGTGATCGCGACGGCGACGCCGAGCTCGAAGAAGCGGTAGCCGGCGGTGAACAGCCCGACCTCGGCCGCGCCGGCGAAGGCGGCGAGCGCAAGCAGGCCGATGCGGGCATTGAGCGTGCCCAGCGCGTTGGAGATGCCGACGCCGGCGGCCTGCCGGATCGTGGCGAGGCCGATCCGCGGCGAGGCGGCCCGCAGCGGCACGAGGCGCCCGGCGAGGACGAGGCCGAGGACGCCGTAGGCCGCCCCGGCCGCCACCGCGACGAGGGGCAGCACCGCCTCCGGCGCGTCGAGGGCGAGCGCCAGGGCGGTCCCGACGACCAGCACGGCGGCGTTGGCGAGCGAGGGATAGGCCGACCAGCCGGGCCGGCCGCAGACCTGGAACAGCGCGTCGAGGAAGCGGGCGGCGACCAGCGGCATGGCGAGCGCCGCCAGCGCCAGGGCGGGCCGCGTCGGTGGCGGGAGCAGCGGCAAGGCGCCGAGCAGCGCGAGGCCCGTCCCCGCGCCGAGGATCAGGCGCGCGGAGAGCACGCCCGCGAGCGCGTCGGCCCGCGCCTCCGGCGCGCAGGCGCCGATGCGCGCGGCGAAGGTCAGCGTCGTGCCGAAATCGGCGGCGATCAGGGCGATCGCCAGGGCGGCGAGCGCGATGCCGTAATGGCCGAGCACCTCAGGCCCCGCCCCCTTCGCGACCATCACGAAGGCCGCGAAACCCGCGAGCAGGTAGATGCCGCGGCCGGCCGCCTGACCGACCAGGTTGATGCCGTAGCGCATCCCCCTTCGGTCCCGGCCCGTATCGGTTCGATTCACCACCATACGCATCTTTCGGTGATTTTCGCCGGAAAAATGCTACCTATGATTGTAGGATAGCACGACCCAGACGACGCATACCTCGAAAATCGCCTTATGGTTGCGCTTATAAGTATTATACAGCCGTAAAGAGAGTGACATGCCTAAGCCAGCCGACATGCTCGCGGCCCGGGATCTCGCGGGGACCGAGACCGCCGCAGGCACAGCGATCTCCTGGGCGGAGACCCGCGCGGCGCTGCGCGCCGACCGGGCGCACTGGGCGCGCCGCATCCCCGGCCCGGTGCGCCTGCGCCGCGGCTACCAGGCGATCTGGCTCTACCGGATGTCGCGCTACGCCCACGAGAACGGCTGGCGGATGGCGGCCTGGCTGCTCTGGATCGTCAACGGCTGGCTGACGGGCTCGGACATCCCGCCCTCGACCCGGATCGCCGGCGGGATGTTCCTGCCCCATCCCTACGGCACGATCATCGCGGGCGCCGTCGGCCGCGACGCCGCCTTCGGCTTCCAGGCCTCGATCGGCGGCCTCTACAAGACCCCGGACCGCGACGTCGGCGGCGGCCCGGGGCTGCCGCGCCTCGGCGACGACGTGGTCCTCGAGCCGGCCTCGATCGTGCTGGGCGCGGTGCTGATCGGCGACCGGTCCCGGGTCGGGCCGCGCTGCCTCGTGCTCAAGGATCTCGACGCCGACACCGACCTGGCACCGACCGACTGGCGCGCGCTGCCGGGACGGAGCGCCGTGTCGTGAGCGACGACCGGACGCCCTCCGAACCGGTCCTCGACCACGCCCGCCCGGCGGTCCTGCGCCGGTTGCTCGCCGCCGACCTCGAGCGGATCGTGCGCCAGATCAGCGGCGGCAGGCCGATGTCGCGCTCCCGCGCGGCGATGATGGTGCTGCTGCCGGCGATGCAGTGCGCCGTGTTCCACCGCGTCGCCCACCTGATGCACCTGCGCGGGTGGCGGCGGACGGCCGCCGCCGTCGCCGGGCTGTCGGTGCGGCTCACCGGCGCGTCCTTCCATCCCGGATCGCGGATCGGCCCCGGGCTGTTCGTGCCGCACCCGGCACGGATCGCCTTCTGCGGCACGGCGGGACGCGATCTTGTGATCCTGCCGGCGGTGGTGGTCGCGCCGGACCGGCCGGTGCTGGCCGCCGCGCCGTTCCCGCCGGACGCGCCGCACCTCGGCGACGGGGTCGTGGTCGGCGCGCACGCCCTGGTCATGGGCGCGGTGACGATCGGCGATGCGGCGATGGTCGGCGTCGGCGTCGCCACCCTGCGGGACATCCCGGCCGGGACCGTCTCGATGCAGCGCCTGCGCCAGACCAGCGTCTCCACGCTCGGCCGGGATCCCGGGATCGTGCAGGATTCCGCGATCGCCCAGGACAGGAGCGCCGCATGAGCCGCGCCCACGTTCGCGATCACGCGGCCCGGCACCGTCCGGCGGCGGGCCGGCGGGGCGCGTCAGCCCGCGTCGAGGT
>NZ_VRVH01000253.1:0-6640 GCF_008040095.1 Methylobacterium sp. WL6
GACCGCCCGTCACCGACACGGCCTCGATCATCTCCGAGCGAACCGCGTCCGCCACCGCCCGGAGATCGCTCTCCGGAAGCAACCGCAACGCGGACGTCTCGGACAAACCGTCCAAAATCGAGGGGGCCGGCATCGAGGGGGTCTGCGTCACGGGTTCGGCCTCATATCGATCTCGAACGCCGAACGAGGCTGCGGTGCTCGAGCACGGCGCATCTCAATCGACGTCCAGGGGTGCGACGCCTTCGGCGCGCCCGTCGGGTGTCAGGGTGATGCGCTGGATGCGGGCCTCGGCCCGCTTCAGCAGCATCTCGCAGTGGCGCTTCAGCGCCTCGCCGCGCTCGTAGATCGTCACCGATTCGTCCAGCGCCACGTCGCCCTTCTCCAGGCGGCGGACGATGTCCTCGAGCTGCTCCAGGGCCTTCTCGAAGGGCGTGTCGGCGGCGATCGCGGTCGCGTCGGGTCGGCTTTCGGTCATCCCTACAGGATCCTTTGGTGCGGTTCTAAGGCGGAGGCGGCGACCGCCACAACCCCACGTGCCTTCGCGGCGGGCGGAGACACGCGGTTTTTCCAGCCGGCGGCGACGTTTGCGCCACACCGGTATGCCGGTGGGCTCGACCGGTCAGCCGAGCTCGAAACGAAACGGCGTGCCCTCGAAGGCGTCCGCCCCGCGGCCGATCGCGGCGACGGCCGAGACCATCCGACCGTCGCGGCCGAGCAGCCGGTCGGCGATCTCGACGAACAGGCGGTTCGGCGTCGCCGACGGCGAGGCGAGGCGTAACGCCGCGGCGGCCTCGGCCTCGTCGCGGGCGGGATCCAGGGCGCAGGCGGCGATGTAGGCCGCGGCGGTCGAGCGGCTGATGCCGGCGTAGCAGTGGATCACCATCGGCTTCTCGCGCGGCCACGCCGCGACGAAGTCGAGGATGGCGCGCACGTGGTCCTCGGCCGGGAGAACGTACCCGTCCGTCGCGACCGCGATGTCGCTGACGCCGACCACCGCGTGGCAGCCCTCGGCGATCGTCGCCGGCCGCTCCGGCGCCGAGGGCAAGTTGAGCAGCGTCAGGACGTGGCTCGCCCCGGTCGCCGCGATGGTCTCGGGCAGGCGCGACAGGGGGCAGACGTGCAGCGTCGGCATCTCGGGTCCGGGTTCTGGGTCGGGTGTCAGGATTTCGCGAGCTCGGCGAAACGGTCGAGATAACGGGCCTGCGCCTGCGCGGTCGGCCAGGGGTCGAGCAGGGCGAGGACCGGCTCGGGCAGGGTCTCGTGCCGCCCGAAGTAGCGCGTCGCCTCGTCCGGCGCGAATCCGGCGAGCCGCACCGCCTCGGCATGCGCCGCCACCCGGTCCGCACGCTTGACCAGGCGGGCGAAGGCCGGGGTCGGCGCCTCGAGCCCGAAGCGCCGGCGGATCGCAGCGAGCAGGCGGCGCTCGACGCCCTTGTAGGAATCGCCGATCGCGGCCTTCAACGGCGAGATGATGTCGCCGACGACGTATTCCGGCGCATCGTGCAGCAGCAGCTCGAGGCCCTGTGCCGGCGTGCACCCGGGCGTGAGATGCAGGCCGACCGCCTCGACCAGCAGCGAGTGCTGCGCCACCGAGAAGACGTGCGGCCCCGCGGTCTGCCCGTTCCAGCGGGCGACGCGGGCGAGCCCGTGGGCGATGTCGGCCACCTCGATGTCGAGGGGGGAGGGGTCGAGCAGGTCGAGCCGGCGGCCCGACAGCATCCGCTGCCACGCCCGCGGCTGCAGCGCGCTCAACGGCCCGGCTCCGCCAGCGCGGCGCAGGGCGCGTGGCGATGGCAGCCGACAAGGTGATCGTTGACCATGCCGACCGCCTGCATGAAGGCGTGGACGATCACCGGGCCGCAGAAGGTGAAGCCTTCGGCCTTCAGCGCCTTGGCGATCCGCCGCGACACGTCGGTCTCGGTCCGGATCTCGCTGCGGGTCCGCGCGCTGCCCTGGATCGGCCGGCCGTCCGGCAGGTGATCCCACAGGAAGCGCGAGAAACCGGGGCCGCGCTCCTCAATCCGCAGCCAGGCGCGGGCGCCGGCGACGGTGCCGACGATCTTGGCGCGGTTGCGGATGATGCCGGTGTCCTGCATCAGCCGCTCCACGTCGGCCTCGGTGAAGCGCGCGATGGCCTCTGGATCGAAGGCGGCGAAGGCGCGGCGGAAGCCGTCGCGCCTGCGCAGGATCGTGATCCACGACAGCCCGGCCTGGAAGCCGTCGAGAATCAGCTTCTCGTAGAGCGCGCGGCCGTCGTGCTCGGGCACGCCCCATTCGCCGTCGTGATAGGCGACGTAGAGCGGATCAAGCCCCGCCCACCAGCACCGGGCGCAGCCGTCGGGATGGCGGACGAGGCCTTCGACCGGATGCGATGCCTCGGTCATTCAGTTCAGCCCGCCGCGACGTCCGGCATCGCGAAGCTGGCGAAGGCCGGGCGCTCCACGGTCAGCACCTTGCCGTCGGCGCGCAGCGGCTCGCCGGCCGCGATCGCGTCGGCGAGGCGGTCGAGGCGCAGCATCGCGAGGCCGCGCCCGGCGGCACGGCTCCCCGTCACGCCGAGCACCTTGGCGCCGGCGGTGATCTCGGAGCCGGGGGCGGCCGCCTCGCTCGCGGGATAGGTGGCGGGCAGCATGCGGGTGCGGGCTGTGCCGCGGTGCTGCATCCGCGAGACCACCTCCTGGCCGACGTAGCAGCCCTTGCGGAAGTCGACGCCGCCGAGCTGGTCCATCAGCGCCTCGTGCGGGAAGGCGTCGCTGAACGGGAAGTCGCGCCCGCCCTCGGGGATCCCGAGCGCGATGCGGTGGGCGTGGTACTTCGCTTCGGACGCGTCCGCGGAGAAGGCGCCCGCCGCCGCGTAGAGCCGCGCGCCGAGGCCTTCGGCCCGGGCGTCGGCCACGGCGTCGACCTCGGCGGCGGTGGTGGCGCCGTCCCAGGATGCGGCGATGGCGATGGTCGGATCGACCGCGATCTCGACCTTCGCGCGCAGGCGATAGAGGGTCAGGCGCTTGGCGAGCGCCGCAGCCTGCTCGGCCGGCACGTCGAGGCGGTACCCGTCGCCGATCCGCGAGATCAGGAAGTCGAACTGGATCTTGCCCTGCGGCGTCAGCAGGGCGCCGAGGCGCGCCTCCGCCTCGCCCAGCGTCTCGACGTTGCATGTGATCACGCCCTGGAGCAGGGCGGTGGCGTCCGGCCCGGTCACGGTGACGAGGGCGCGGTCCGGCAGCAGGGCGATCGGCATGGCAAGTCCTCACTCGGCCCGATCGGGCCTTCCAGGCCGCGCGATTGCGCGAGGATGAGGCGTGACATAAGCCGCCCGGGACCCGGCCTCAACCAAGGCGTTTCCGATGGCATCCCCGATGGACCAGCCCTTCGACCTCGTCCTCTCCGGCGGCACGGTGGTGAACCAGGACGGCACGCACCTTGCCGACCTCGGCATCCGCGGCGGGCGCATCGCGGCGATCGGCGACCTCGCGCGGGCAGCCAGTGCCGAGCGGCAGAATTGCGCCGGCCTGCACCTGCTGCCCGGCGTGATCGACACCCAGGTGCATTTCCGAGAGCCCGGCCTCGACCACAAGGAAGATCTCGAATCCGGCTCGCGGGCGGCCGTGATGGGCGGCGTCACCGCCGTGTTCGAGATGCCGAACACCAACCCGCTCACCACCAGCGCGGACGCGCTCGCCGATAAGGTGGCCCGCGCGCATCACCGGATGCATTGCGATTTCGCGTTCTGGGTCGGCGGAACCCACGAGAACGTGGCGCAGCTCGCCGAATTGGAGCGGCTGCCCGGCGCCGCCGGCATCAAGGTGTTCGTCGGGTCCTCGACCGGGTCGCTGCTGGTCGAGGACGATGCGGGCGTGCGCGCCATCCTCACGGCGATCCGCCGGCGCGCCGCCTTCCACTCCGAGGACGAGCCGATGCTGCGCGCGCGCAAGGATCTCCGCGTCCCCGGCGACCCGTCCTCGCACCCGGTCTGGCGCTCGCCGGAGGTGGCGATGGCGGCGACGCGGCGGTTGGTGGCCTTGGCGCGGGAGACCGGCGCCCGCATCCACATCCTGCACATCTCGACCGGCGACGAGATGGACTACCTCGCCGACCACAAGGACGTGGCGAGCGTCGAGGTGACGCCACATCACCTCACCCTCGACGGCGACGAGGCCTATGCGCGGCTCGGCACGCTCGTGCAGATGAACCCGCCGGTCCGCGGCGATGCGCATCGCCGAAGGATCTGGTGGGGTCTCGGGCAGGGCGTCGCCGACATCCTCGGCTCGGATCACGCGCCGCACCAGCTCGACGAGAAGGCCAAGCCCTATCCGGACTCGCCCTCGGGGATGACCGGGGTGCAGACGCTGGTGCCGATCATGCTCGACCACGTCGCGGCCGGACGGCTGTCGCTCGAGCGCTTCGTCGACCTGACGAGCGCCGGGCCGAAGCGCCTGTTCGGCATCGCACGCAAGGGGCGGCTCGCGATCGGCTACGACGCCGACGTGACGGTGGTCGACCTCAAGCGCCGCGAGACGATCCGCAATGCCTGGATCGCCTCGAAGAGTGCCTGGACGCCCTACGACGGCAAGACCGTGACCGGATGGCCGGTGGGGACGGTGGTGCGCGGGGCCCGCGTGATGTGGGACGGTGTGCTGACCGCGCCGTCGCGCGGCGAGGCCGTGACCTTCGAGGAGGCGCTGGCACGGGCCTGAGCCCGCGCCAGCCGCGGCATCGGGCTCAGTGCTGGAGCGCGGTGGTGAAGGCGCCGCCGCGGATGCGCTCGGGGAATCCCTCGGCGTAGCGGGCGGTGGCCTCCTCGCCGTAGGTCATGACCAGTTCCTGGAAGGCGGCGAACAGGGCCGCCTGCGCCATGCAGTCGCCGTCGAGACCGTCGAGGCAGCCCTCGGCGAACGCCTCGGACACGTAGCCCAGGGCGGCGCGCTTCTCGTCCACGTCGGCTTCGAACGGGGCGGTCTGAGTGCTGTTCTGCATGGCGCGTCGCATCCGTTGCGCGCGGGCTGGAGGCCCGGCGTACGGAAAGGATGATAGGCGGCTCACGGGTCCGCGACCAGCCGGGAATTGCGAAGCGGTTAACGCGGATGGCCGAATACGACGGTTTCCCCGGATGCTTCTGCCGTGTGGCCGGTTTGCATCAACCGCCGAAACGGCCGGCCAGCGCGTGCGACAGGCGCTCCCCCTCGGCGACGAAGCGGCCTGCCGCCTCGTGCGCGGCCGGCGTGCAGACGCGGTAGGTGGCGGCGTAGCCGCGGTAGCCGCGGTTGTACGCCCCGGCGAGGCGGTCGCGCCGCCCGGGGGTAACGCCCTCGGCCTCGATCAGCGCCTTCATCCGGTTCGGCCACTCGGCGGCATCGGCACCCGCGCATAGCTCGCGCAGGAAGGCCAGCGATCCGATGATCTCGGACAGCCGCGTCAGGTCGCGGTCGTAGGGTGCGGCCTGCTCCGGGGGCGGCGGGGGCGGCTCCTTCTCGGCAGGCTTCGGGGCTTGCCGCGCCGGGGGGCGCTGCTGCGCAAGCGCCGGAGCGTGCGCGGTAACGGCGAAGCCGGCGCCGACCGCGAGGACCGGCAGGATGAGGTGCAGGAAGGACGGCTTGCCGATCACGGGCGGTCCCCGGGTCGACGGGCGGCGACCTTTGCGAAGGCGTCCGCCAGCGTGTCGGCGAGACCCGGCGTCGTTTCGAGGTCGGCAATCTCGTCGCGCGTCGCCCAGCGGACGGCGAGGGCTTCGGGGCCGGCCTCCGGCTCGCCGCCGATCCAGAGGGCCGCATGGGGGTGGACGACGTAGTGATGGCGCACGCGACCGTCGGGCTCGCGCTGGATGATCTCGGTCGGCGGCAGGACGCCGATCATCTCGGCTTCGAGGCCGACCTCCTCCTTGAGCTCGCGCAGGGCGGCGTCGGCGATCGCCTCGCCGGCTTCGACCAGCCCGCCGGGTAGGGTCCAGACGCCGCGCATCGGCGCGTTGGCGCGCGCCGCCAGCAGCACCCGGTCGCCGCGGATCACCGCGATCGACGCGCCGACGAAGGGGCGCATGGGAAACAATCGCGCATCGGCCTCGCTCACGGCTTCGTCCCATCCGGCGCGACGACCGCGACGCGTCCGTCGAACAGGCCGACGAGGATGCGCACCTTCGTCCCGCGCCCGAGCGCGGCGACGCCGTAGGCGGCGGGGGCGGGCAGCGCGATCCGCGCGCGCTCCCTGATGCCGCCCTTCAGCGAGACCAGGGCGATGGCCGAATTGTCGGCGACGGGCAGAGCGAGGTCCGCCTGCGCGCTGCCTTCGCCCTCGACCGCGGCGGCGAGATCGACGTCGCCCGGGCCGGAGGCGTAGCCCGGCGCCTCGCCGGCGAGGGTGAAGGCGTCGACGGCGGGCGTCCAGAGCTGGAGGCGCTCGCCCTTCGCCAGAACCGCGGCGACCTGCGGTGATCCGGCTCCGGTGAAGTCGGCGACGGCGGCGATCCGCACCGGAGCACCATCCTGGGAGGGCGTCCGGGCGGTGACGGCCCAGTCGCCGATGCCGGCGCGGGTGACGAGGGCCAGACCCGACGCATCGCCGCCGTGGAGCGTCGCCGCGACGAAGGCCTGGCGTCCGGCGAGGCGCACGGCGCGCGGCCTCGCGAGGGCGAAGGTCGCGTCCGGGC
>NZ_VRVH01000254.1:0-6612 GCF_008040095.1 Methylobacterium sp. WL6
TGCCGAAGGCGGCCTTTCCGGCCGCGGCTTTGCCGGTCGCGGACTTCGCGGCGGGCGGACGGCCGGAGCCCTTGCCGACGGTCTTGCCTGCGCCCTTGTCCGGGCCCCGGCCGGGGCCTTTCCCGGCCGAGCCGCCGCCGCGTGGTGGATTGCCTGTCATGCGAGGGCGTTAGCACCCGCCCGCGGCGGCGACAATTCGCCCTCGCCGCACGGCAGGCCGGCGTCGCGGCTCAGGCCGCCCGGCGGATCGCCTCGATGGTGAGACCGATGCCGACCGAGCCGAAGGTGTCGCCCTCGACGACGCGGGCGCCGGGCAGGCAGGACGTCAGCCCTTGGCGGACATGCGGCAGGCCGGTGGAGCCGCCGGTGAGGAACAGCGAATCGATCCGGTTCGCGCGCAAGCCCGCCTGGGCGAGGCAGCGCCCGACCCGCTCGGAGATCCGCACCGCCAGCGGTTCGGTGTGGGACACGAGGGCCGTCCGGTCGACCGAGGCCGCCAGGCCCGGCTCGACCCAATCGAGATCGACCTCGGAGGCGCCGTCGTTCGAGGCGGCGATCTTGGCGCCCTCGACGGCGATGGCGAGCGAATGCCCGCGCTCCAGCTCGACCACCGTGCGCAGGCGCTCGACGAGGTCCGGACGCGCGCCGTCGCGGATGATCTCGGCGATCTCGCGCAGGGTCTTGGCGTTGTAGAGCCGGTTGATGCTCGACCACGTGGCGAGGTCGTGGAAATAGGCGTTCGGCACCGAGAGCTCGGGGCGCTTCATCGGGCTGCCGAGGCCGAGCAGCGGCATCACCGTGCCGAGGCTGAGGAAGCGGTCGAAGTCGGTGCCGCCGATGCGGACGCCGTCGTTGGCGAGGATGTCGTCGGCCCGCTCCGCCTTGGCATGCCGCTCGGGCGACAGCCGCACGATCGAGAAGTCCGAGGTGCCGCCGCCGATGTCGGCGATCAGCGCGATCTCCTCGCTGCGGACGCTCTGCTCGTGGTCGAGCGCCGCGGCGATCGGCTCGTACTGGAACGAGACGTGGCGGAAGCCGATGCTCTCGGCGATCTCGCGGAGGGTGTCCTCGGCCCGGCGGTCGCCCTCGGCGTCGCCGTCGACGAAGTGGACCGGGCGCCCGTGCACCACCGTGTCGAAGGTCTCGCCGGCCGCGGTCTCGGCCCGCGCCTTCACCGCGGCGAGGTAGCGCCCGATCACGTCGCGGAAGCGCACGCGCTCGCGCCCGACCGGGGTCGTCTCCTCGATCAGGCCGGAGCCCAGCACCGACTTGAGGCTGCGCATCATCCGGCCCGGCGTGCCCTCGACATAGGCCTCGGTCGCCGCCCGGCCGATCACCGCCTCGCGGTTCGGCTCGAAGAAGATCGCGCTCGGGATGGTGACGTGGCGCCCCTCCAGCGGGACGAGGCGCGGACCCGGCGCGGTGCGGTGTCCAAGGGTCGTGTTCGACGTGCCGAAATCGAGGCCGCAGGCCGCCATCGGGTCTTTGTCTTTCGCGAAGGGTCGGGGGGCGGGTGCCCTACAGGCTGACGGGCGCCCGGTCCAGCGTTCACAGCCAGCGCGGCGCGAGGAAGATCGCGAGCGCGGCCAGCAGCCATGCACAAAGCCCGCCGAGGAGGGCGAGGCGATGGTCGCAGAACCCGCCGAGCCACCACGCCACGGCGAGGAAGACGAGGTAGGCGGGAATCGTGCGGACGCCCGCGAGGCAGGTCTCGCGGAAGGCGCCGGCCTCGCCCTTCGCCCCGACCGCGAGCAGCGCGATGATCGCGAAGGTCGGCGCCAGCGGCAGGATGCCGGGCAGGACGTTGCCGCGGCGCGAGGCCAGCACGATCGCCATCGTCACGAGGCCGCCGGCCACGCCTTTCAGGAGGACGTCCATGCCGGCGCTCATCCCTCCTCGCGCCGCGCTTTCCGAAGCTGCTCCCAGTGGGCGAGCCGGTCGCGGTAGCGGCTCTCCATGCCGCGGTCGGTCGGCGCGTAGAGGTGCTGGCGGCCGAGCCGTTCCGGCCAGTAATCCTGCCCCGAGAACGCCTCCGGCTCGTCGTGGTCGTAGCGGTAGCCCTCGCCGTAGCCGAGCCGTTTCATCAGCTTGGTCGAGCCGTTGAGGATGGTGCGCGGCGGCGGCAGCGAGCCGTGCTCCTTGGCTATGCGGGTCGCGGCCTTGTAGGCCTCGTAGGCGGCGTTCGATTTCGGGGCGCAGGCGAGGTAGATCACCGCCTGTGCCAGGGCGAGCTCGCCCTCGGGGCTGCCGAGGAAGTCGAACGCGTCCTTGGCGGCGGTGGTGATCACCAGCGCCTGCGGGTCGGCGAGCCCGATATCCTCCACCGCCATCCGCACCAGCCGGCGGGCGATGAACAGGCGGTCCTCGCCGCCGTCGAGCATGCGGCAGAGATAGTACAGGGCCGCGTCCGGGTCCGAGCCGCGCACCGTCTTGTGCAGCGCGCTGATCAGGTTGTAGTGGCCCTCCTGCGCCTTGTCGTAGATCGGCGCGCGGCGCTGGACGAGCGTCTGCAGCACCTCCGCGTCGAGGATTTCGTCGGGCTTGGCGGAGCGCCAGACCTCCTCGCACAGGGTCAGCGCCGCGCGCCCGTCGCCGTCGGCCATGCGCACGAGCACGCCGCGCGCCTCCTCGGTGAGCGGCAGCGCCTGGCCCGTCAGGTCCTCCGCCCGCGCGATCAGCTTGGCGATGGCGCCGTCGTCGAGCGCGCGGAACAGCAGGACGCGGGCGCGCGACAGCAGCGCTGCGTTGAGCTCGAAGGACGGGTTCTCGGTGGTCGCCCCCACGAGCGTCACCGTCCCGTCCTCCATCACCGGCAGGAAGGCGTCGAGCTGCGCCCGGTTGAAGCGGTGGATCTCGTCGACGAAGAGCAGCGTCCCCTGCCCCGTCGCCCGGCGTTTGCGCGCGGCCTCGAACACCTTGCGCAGGTCGGGCACGCCGGAGAAGATCGCCGAGATCTGCTCGAAATGCAGGTCGGTCTCGTGCGCGAGCAGGCGCGCCACCGTCGTCTTGCCGGTGCCGGGCGGTCCCCAGAACACCAGCGAGCCGAAGGTCCGCCCACGCAGCAACCGCGTCAGCGCGCCGTCCGGGCCGGTGAGGTGATCCTGGCCGACGACCTCGGCGAGCGTGCCGGGCCGGAGCCGGTCGGCGAGCGGGCGGGGCGCCGACGCATCGAGGCCGGCGGTTGCGAACAGGTCGGGCATGCCGGCATCAACACCCTGCGCCCCTCCCTCGGCAAGGGCCGCCGAACGTCGGGTCGGCCTGATTCGAGCGGCCGGGATCGGCGCCGACGCGGGCGCGTGTGCCCGACGAAGGGCGAAAGGCTCCATTTACCCCCGCGACCGAAGTCTTCGTCCGGCGTCCGCCAAACGAGCCGCGCCGCCTGCCGCCGCCAGGACGCGTGAGACTCCCTTAAGCTCGCCCGTGCTCAGGGTGAGACCGATCGGGGGGACGGTTCATGATCGGAAAACGCGGCAGCTGGGGCGAAGGAGAGCTTTACGAGGTTCTCTGCTTGCTGATGATCGGTGCGTGTTTATGGGTCATCGGAATTCAATTTGAGGTTTTCTCCTGGCTCAATGCTTTCGTCCAGGCGCACCAGCTCTCCAACGAGTTCATGCTCGTGGCGCTGATGGGGATGGCGGTGTTCGTCGCCAGCCTGCGGAAGTCCCTGCTGCTGCGGGTGGCGATGCGCGAGCGCGACATCACCGCCGCCGAGGCCGAGGCGGTGGCACGCCACGACGTCCTGACCGGGCTCGCCAACCGCCGCCTGTTCCTGGAGACGCTGGAGCGCCGCAGGGCGGCCGCGACCCTGGTCCCGACCCAGGCGGTCCTCCTGGTCGACCTCGACCGCTTCAAGCCGGTCAACGACATCTACGGGCACGCGGCCGGCAACGCCGTGCTGTGCGCCGTCGCCGAGCGCCTGTCCGCCCTGACGCCCGACGCCGGCCTTGCGGCCCGGCTCGGCGGCGACGAGTTCGCCCTGCTCGTGCCGCTCGACGGCGGCAGCGACGGCCTGACACGGCTCGCGCAAGGGTTGATCGCGGCGATCGCGGCGCCGATCCAGTGGCAGGGCAACGAGCTGAAGGTCGGCGCGACCATCGGCATCGCCCTGATCTCGGCCGACCAGGCGGATGCCGACGTGGTTCTGCATGCCGCCGACCTCGCGATGTACCAGGGCAAGAAGGACGGCCGCGGCGTGTTCCGCGTGTTCAAGAGCGCAATGGACATCGAGCTCAAGGCGCGGGCCCAGCTCGAGAGCGAGCTTCGCGAGGCGATCGCGAGCGGCGCGATCGAGCCGTACTACCAGCCGGTGGTGACGCTGCCGGAGAAGACGCTGGTCGGCGTCGAGGTGCTGGCCCGCTGGCGGCACCCGGTCCGCGGGCTGCTCGCGCCGGCCTGCTTCATCGGGATCGCGGAGGAGACCGGCCTCATCGCCGAGCTCAGCATGAAGCTCCTGCGCCAGGCCTGCCTCGACGCCCGGGACTGGCCGCCCCATTTCCAGCTCGCGGTCAACATCGCGCCGCAGCAGTTCCAGGACCGCTGGCTGTGCGAGCGCATCCTCGCGATCCTGACCGAGACCGGCTTCTCCCCGAGCCGCCTCGAGGTCGAGATCACCGAGACGGCCCTGGTGCAGGACCTGGAGGCGGCCCGCACGACCCTGACCTCGCTGCAGAACCTCGGCGTGCGCATCGCCCTCGACGACTTCGGGACCGGCTATTCCAGCCTGTACCACCTGCGCGAGCTCAAGTTCGACAAGCTGAAGATCGACCGCACCTACGTCGACACCATCACCATGAGCGCCGAGCGGGCCAAGCTCGTCGACGCGATCATCAAGCTCGGCGCCAGCCTCGGGCTGGTCACCACCGCCGAGGGGATCGAGACCGATGCCAGCGTCGACTGGCTTTCCGACCAGGGCTGCGACTACGGCCAGGGCTACCTGTTTCGGCGCCCCGATGCCGAAGGACGCGATCACCGCGCTGATCGGCAAGCCGCTCGAGGAGATCCAGGCCACCGCCATCGCGTTCCAGGCGGCCTGAGGCCGGGATCGCGTCCGGGCCGGTCTGGCCTCAGCCGCCGAACATCGAGGTCAGCACCTCGCCGTTGCGGTTGATCGCGATCTCCCAGGCGCTCTGCACGGTGCGGGTGGCGCGCTCGACGTCCTTCGTCGTCGAGACCGGCTGCCCGTTGATCGAGACCAGCATGTCGCCCTTCTGCAGGCCGGCGCGCGCCGCGATCGAATTCTCGTCGACCGCCTGCACCGCGACCCCGTCGACGGGGAAGTCCGTCAGCATCTCCTCGGCGACGGCCGGCGAGGTGTTGATCAGCGTGGCGCCGAAGAACGGCGAGCGCGTGCGGACCTTCAGCACGTCGCGCGGCCGCGTCTCGGGCGCCGGCGTCAGCTTGACCGGGAGCGTGCTGCGGCTGGTGCCGCGCAGGATGCCGAACTTGGTCTGGCCGGCGATGCCCTTGAGCGCGAAGCGGTAGCCGAAGGCTTCCGGGTCGTCGACGCTCAAGCCGTCGACCGTCAGGATCAGGTCGCCGCGCTTCAGCCCCGCCTCGTCCGCCGGGCTCTTGGCCTGCAGGCTCGCCACCAGCACGCCGGTCGGATGGTCGAGGCCCATGCTCTCGGCGATGTCCGGCGTCACGCTCTGCACCCGCGCGCCGAGCCAGGGCCGCCGCACGGTGGTGGCGCCGTTCTTGGCGGTCTCGACCACCGCCTTGACCATGCTGGCGGGGATCGCGAAGCCGATGCCGTGGCTGCCGCCCGACTGCGAGTAGATCGCGGTGTTGATCCCCATCAATTGCCCGCGCAGGTCGACCAGCGCCCCGCCGGAATTGCCCGGATTGATCGCGGCGTCGGTCTGGATGAAGAACTGGTAGTCCGACGAGCCGACCTGGGTGCGCGCCAGCGCCGAGACGATGCCCTGCGTCACCGTCTGGCCGACGCCGAACGGGTTGCCGATCGCCATCACGAAGTCGCCGACCTCCAGGCTCTCCGAGTCGCCGAACGGCATCGGGATCAGCCCGCCGGTCGGGTTGGTGATCCGCACCACGGCGAGATCCGTGCGCGGGTCGCGCAGCACGATCGTCGCCTCGAACTCGCGCCGGTCGGCCAGCGAGACGCGGACCTCGTTCATGTTGTCGATGACGTGGTTGTTGGTGATGATCAGCCCCGACGCGTCGACGATGACGCCGGAGCCGAGGGATTTCTGCGCCCGCTCGCCCGGGGCGCCGCCCTGCCCGCGGCCGCCCTCCGCGCCGAAGAACCGGCGCATGAACTCGTCCATGGCACTGGTGCGGGCGTTGGGCCGCTTGTCGATGTGCGAGGCGTAGACGTTCACCACCGAGGGCGCCGCCCGCTTCACCACGGGGGCGAAGGAGAGCTGCACCTCGCCCTTGCCCGTCGGCGCCGCCTTCTCGGGCATCGCCGACTTCAGCGGCGGCGCATCCGGGGTCTTCATGTCCGGTGTCTTGACGTCCGGTGTCTTGGCCATCTGCGCGGCGGCGGGGCCGGCGGACAGCATCAGCGCGGCGACCAGGACGATCGGGGTGGACGGGCGAGGCATGCAGGGCTCCGGGCGCTCGGGGTCGTCGGGGCGCCGGGCCGCCCGCGGC